>NZ_JAGFPF010000019.1:0-73164 GCF_025962695.1 Candidatus Symbiopectobacterium sp. NZEC135
ACCGGATTGACGCTCTCCAGCATCTTTATCCTCTATTCCGGGCAATCGATCGCCAGCACCTTTGTCATTACGGCGGGAATGTTTGGTGCCATGAGCCTGTATGGCTACACCACCAAACGCGACCTGAGCGGCTTGGGTAGCATGTTGTTCATGGGGCTAATCGGTATCGTGCTGGCATCGTTGGTTAATATCTGGCTGAAAAGCGATGCCTTGATGTGGGCGGTGACCTATATTGGCGTAGTGGTGTTTGTCGGGCTAACGGCCTACGACACGCAAAAACTGAAAAATATCGGTGAGCAACTCTCTGCGGACGACAGCGATAACTTCCGCAAATACGCCATCGTGGGCGCATTGACACTGTATCTGGACTTTATCAACCTGTTCCTGATGCTGCTGCGCATTTTCGGCAACCGTCGCTAAGACGCAACACGATACATAGCCCCGTACGTAATACGTGCGGGGCTTTTTTTTGGCGGTTCACGCCATGTTTCGCCGGAACAACCCGTAGGCCGCGCTGCCGGTCGTCGCTGTGATAGCCAGCAGCGGCCACAGACTGTGCCATACCACGCTGAAATCGGCCCCTTTCAGGTAAATTTGCTTGGTGATGTCAGTGAAATGACGGATGGGATTTACCCAGGTCAGGTTCTGTAACCACAGCGGCATGTTTTCCACCGGTGAGACGTAGCCTGAGAGCAGGATGGCGGGCATCAGAAAGACAAACACGCCGATAAACGCCTGCTGCTGCGTGGCGCACAGCGACGAAATCAGTAAACCAAATCCCACCAGCGACAAACCGTACAGCAGCATCGCGGAATAGAACAGCAGCAGTGAACCGGCAAACGGAATCTGGTAAGCAAAGATCCCTGCCAGCAGCACGATGGTAGCCTGGCCGGTGGCGACGATTAGCGCCGGGACCGCTTTACCAATAAAAATTTGCCAGGTCGCCAGCGGCGATACCAGCAGTTGATCCAGCGTACCTTGCTCACGCTCGCGCGCGACAGAGAGCGCCGTCACAATCAACACGCCGATGGTCGTGATCATGGCGATAAGCGAAGGCACCACAAACCACTTGTAGTTGAGATTCGGGTTATACCAGTGACGCACCACCAGTTCGCTCTGATTACTGCGCGTTTTTCCTGCCATCAGTTCGCGTTCATAATCCTGAACAATCTGCTGTATATCATTTGCCGCAATTTGCGCGCTGTTAGAACGCCGTCCATCCAGAATCACTTGCAGCGAGGTGCTGTTGCCGTTGACCAGGTCGCGGGAGAAGTCGGGCGGAAACCGTACCAGCAGTAACGCTTTCTGGTTGTCGATAGTTGGCGCGATGGCCTGCGGGCTGCGCAGCGTTAATACCTGAGAGAAGGTGCGCGCGTTGGCGATGCGCTGTGTCAGTTCAATCGATGCCGGTCCACTGTCTTCGCTATAAATCGCGATGGTGGCATTGGTGACATCCAGCGTCGCGGCAAACGGAAACAGAGAGACCTGAAGCACTACCGGGAGCACCAGCAGGCTGCGGGTTTGCGGTTCGCGCAGCAACGATTGAAGCTCTTTGACGATCAGCGTCCATAAGCGGTAAAACATCGTTATCCCTCCTAATCCAGTCTGCGCCGCGTTTTCAACGCGGTCAGCCCGATGAAAAACAGTGTGGCAAGGCTTAAAAAGCCCAGATTGACCAGCAAAATGCTGACCACGTTACCGGTGAGGAATAAGCTTTGCAGCGTACTGACGAAATAGCGTGCCGGAATGATGTAAGAGACGGCGCGCACCAACGCTGGCATGCTGTCAATTTCAAAGATAAACCCGGAGAGCATGACCGCCGGTAAGAATGCGGCGTTCAGTGCCACCATTGCCGCATTGAACTGGTTGCGCGTCAGGGTGGAAATTAGCAGCCCCATGCCGAGGGTGCAGGCAAGAAACAGGCTGCTGATGCCAAACAGTATCCACAGCGAACCGCGGTAGGGAACGTGCAGCACGAAGACAGCCACCACCATGCACAGCGCCATGGCTATCATGCCCAGCCCATAGTAGGGGATCAGCTTGGCCAGCAGCAGCTCGGCACGCGTGACCTGGGTGGACAGCAGTGCTTCCATAGTGCCGCGTTCCCATTCGCGGGCAATCACTAACGAAGTCAGGATGGCGCCAATGACGGTCATGATAATGGTGATGGCACCGGGAATGATAAAGTGCTGGCTAACGGCTGCCGGGTTGAACCAATAGCGCAGTTGTACCTCAATGGGTTGCGTAAAGGTTCCCCCCTGAGCCAATGCGCGCTGCTCCTGCCAGACTTTCCAAACCCCTTGCACATAACCGGAAACGAAGTTGGCGGTATTCGGCTCACTGCCGTCAGTGATCACCTGTAGCGGGGCCAGCCCTCCGGGCCGGGACAATTGCTCGGCAAAATTGCCAGGGATGGTGATCAAACCGCGAATGCGTCCCGCTTGCATCAGCTGAATCAATGTCTGGCGGTCGCGGCTGATGGTCGGTTCAATATAGGGGGAGGCGGCAAAGGTTTGGGCCAAATCACGCGCCGCTTCACTCTGTTCTTCCAGCAGAATACCGACGCGTAAGCGACTGGAGTCGAGGTTGATACCGTAGCCAAAAATAAACAACAGCATTAAGGGGATGACAAACGCAATCAGACTGCTGCTGGGATCGCGCACAATCTGCTTGCTCTCTTTACGACACAATGCCCGCAAGCGTCGCCAGGAAAAGGCGGTGCTGCCCGACACGGGGCTGTGGTTGGCGTTAATCATGGGCATTCTCCGCGTCGTAGGCATGAATCAGGGCAATAAACGCCTGCTCCATGCTGGGATCGGGCATATCTGGCGTCACCGTTTGCTGCTTTAAGGCATCGGGTGTACCGCTGGCAATCAGTTTGCCGCGATAAACCAGCCCGATACGATCGCAATATTCCGCTTCATCCATAAAGTGAGTGGTTACCATGACGGTTACCCCCCGACTGACCATGCCGTTGATATGCATCCAGAACTCACGACGGGTGAGGGGATCGACGCCAGAGGTGGGTTCGTCAAGAAACAGAATATCCGGCTCGTGCATTAAGGCGCAGGCCAGGGCTAAGCGCTGTTTGAACCCGAGCGGCAGGGCATCGGGCGTTTGTCGGCTTATTGGCGCAAAATTGAATGCCTGCGTCATGGCCACGACTTTGTCGCGTTGTTGGCGGCCACGTAGACCGTAAACGCCAGAGAAAAAGCGTAAGTTCTGTTCTACCGTAAGATTACCGTACAGAGAAAATTTCTGTGCCATATAGCCCAGATGCTGACGCGCTTTGCCTGAGCTGATTTTAAGGTCCATGCCCAGCACGCGCGCATGGCCTTCACTGGGCGTGAGCAAACCACACATCATCTTGAAGGTGGTTGATTTCCCCGCGCCGTTGGGGCCGAGCAGGCCGAAAATTTCGCCGCGCCGCACGGTAAAATCGACCCGATCGGTCGCGACAAATTCACCAAATCTTTTGGTCAGATGACCGGCCTCAATCACCTTGTCGTCGCCGTCATCGGGGATGAGCGGCATAATGCGCGCCAGTGACGAATCCCCTTTGGGGCCGCCGCCTAACAGATCGATGAAGGCATCCTCAAAGCGGGGGGCTGTCGCTTCGATGTTGTCCGGCGTCAGCGGTAGTGTGTCGCACAGGCTGGACGGGGTTGCGCCAGCCTTCAGCATCAAACGCACATATTTGCCTTGAATGACGCCGTCACTGACGGCGGGGTGCTGCAATGCCTGTTGCAGCAGCGTGCGGTGTGCTACGCCATCGGCATGCGCCAACACACAGCGACCGGCCATGGTGGCGGTAAGATCTTGCGGCGCACCGCGATACAGTAATTCGCCGTTATTCAGCAGCAGCACATCACGACACTGCTCTGCCTCATCAAGATAAGAGGTGCTCCACAGGATCAGCATGCCGTCGTCGGCGAGCTCATGCACCATGCGCCACAGCTCGCGTCGTGAGATGGGATCAACGCCAACGCCCGGCTCATCCAGCAACAGCACATTAGGTTGGCCTAGCAGGGTGCAGGCCAGTCCCAGCTTCTGTTTCATGCCGCCAGAAAGCTTTCCGGCCAGACGCGTGGTAAAGCGCGCGAGGTCGGTAAACGTCAGCAGACGTTCAAAAGTTTCCTGACGCTGTGTACCGGTAATGCCGCGCAGGTCGGCGTACAGCGTCAGGTTTTCCATCACGCTCAGGTCTTCATATAGCCCAAATTTCTGTGGCATATAACCAAGGATGGCGTGCAATTGCCGGTCATCCTGAACCGGATCGAGCCCCATCACGCGCAGCGTCCCACTGCTCGGTGTTAACAGGCCGGCCAGCATGCGAATCAGCGTAGTCTTACCCGCGCCGTCGGGTCCCACTAAGCCGATAACCGCCCCCGCATCAAGCGTGGCCGTCAGCGGTTTCAGCGCCGGCGTGGTGCTGTCAGGAAAGGTTTTCTCTACCCCGTCCAGCGTAATGCGTGGCATGGGGCTGTTCATGGCGTTACGCTGTCAGTAGCGAAACGCAACGTGACTGGCATGCCTTGGCGCAGCAGGTCGTCCGCATCGTTCACGATGATACGCAGCCGATAAACCAGGTCGGTACGCAGCGCGGGGGTTTCTACGCTTTTAGGGGTGAATTCTGCGCTGGGGGACACAAATCCGACCGTGCCGTGGTAGGGGTGGTCGGGGCGGCTGTCGGTGTAAATCAGCACTTCTCGCCCCGGTTTCGCTTGTCCAAGCTGTGGCTCATCAATATAGGCACGAATCCACACCGGGCGGGTCAACGAGAGCGTAAATACGGTGCCGCCCGCGCTGAGCATGCTACCTGCTTCCGCAGCGCGGGTGAGGATCACACCATCAGAAGGGGCCGTTAGCGTGGTATCGCTCAGATCGAGCGTGGCCTGTGCCTGTACGGCTTGCGCCTGTGCCACTGCTGCCTCGGCGGCGGCAATCTCCTGCGGGCGGTTACCGCTTTCGAACTGGCTCAATTTTTCTTTAGCGGCTTGCAGCGTCGCACTTGCCTGTTGACGCGTTGAACGGGCATCATCCAGCGTATTTTGTGCCACGGCACCCTTGCCCCACATGCCTTGCTGGCGTTGATAGAATTTGTCGGCGTATTCATAGGCGGCCTGCGCTTGGTCCACTTGAGAACGCACTTGAGCCACCTCTTCACGCCGATAACCTTCCTGAAGCAGCGCCAACTGGGCCGCTGCGCTGGCAACATTGGCATCAGCCTGGCGCAACGCATTACGGTGCGGTGCGCTATCCAGCGCCGCGATCGCCTGTCCTGCCTTAACGCTGTCACCCTCATCCACCTGCAAGCTTGCCAGACGTCCACTGACGCGAAACGCCAGATTCACCGTGCGAATATCCACGTTACCGTACAGCGTGATGGGGGTGTCACGGCGTGCATAGTGCGCCCAGCCCGCATAGAGTGAGGCTGCCAACAGTAAAAGCACCAGAATGGTCACGCGCGATTTAACTTTACTCATGGAAGGCTTCCCTTTTTGACCGGCTAAAGGCATTCGCGCTGCTGGGCGGCTCTTAGGCCGTCAAGCACCAGCGCGATGTGTTGTGTCACCACATCGTTAATCACCAGACTCTGTTCCAAACCGATATCGTCCCAACCGGCGCGTAGCCGTATGGTTTCTCGGGCAACGCGGAACGCCAGCGCTTCACCAATCAACGCATGGGCATGGATAACGGTTCTGCGATCGCTGCTGTCTAGCCCGGTATAGCCAGCGACCAGTTGCGTCATTAACTGGTGCATTGGCGCGATAATGCGCTCGTGCATCAGCGGGTAGGCGTCCGTCGGTGACAACTGCTCGCGCGACATAAAGCGGCTGAAGTGCAAGGTCTCTGGGCTGGTCATCAGCCGAGTAAAGTTCAGTACCAGTTTTTGCAGATACGCCATGTAGCGCTCTGGCGTGCCTGCGGGCTGTTGCAGATACTCGGTAATTTCTGAGCGTAAAGGGAGATAGGTGTGTGCCACTTCATCGGCAATAGCGCTTGCCACTGCGCGATATAACCCCTCTTTGGAATGAAAATGATAGGTAATGGCGGCGATGTTCTGTCCGGCACGGCGGGCAATGTCGCGCGTGGTTGCGGCTTGCAGGCCAAACTCGCCAAACACCTCCAGGGCTGCCTGTAACAGTCGTTGCTTGGTTTGATCGCCTCGTGTCGGCGACGTTGCCGGGAAAAGCATGGCATAAGCCCCATTTAATCAATCGTATGATTAAATTTAGTGGTTTTTGGGATTTTTTATGTGACCTGATTCTCAGTTAACAGGTGCGGTTGTTTCTTCTATCAGGGGGCCGGCACTGGATTGGCGATTTCCGGCGACAAGCATTTCCCATATCCTTCTAATTTGTAATGAAAAAGAGGTGATTGCTCGCATAACGAAAATATAACGTAAAACTTGTTATTGTTGCTTCGTAATGGTAATAATTACCATTAACAATCTCATTATCGATAGTGCGTGAACATCACCGCATGGCGGCATACGACCTGCCATGCGCTAGCAGTGAATTCTGTCCGTCAACGACATTCCTAATTGGGGTGGTGTTGGGCGGATTTTTTTATGTCGGGCAATGTGGGTTCCCGGCGTCTCATTATCAGGTGAAAACAGGAGGATCGCGTGATTCGGATGCGCATGTTATTGGCGGCGGCGCCGTGGGTGTGGGGGGTATCGCAATGCGCTTATGCAGAAGGTACAAGTCGAACCGCAGGTAATGATGAAATGGTGGTCAGCGCGTCGCGCTCCAACGTGGAACAGCCTAAAGCACCGCAGATGATAACCATCATCAACCGCCAGCAAATTGAGCAGCAGTTGCGCGTAACGTCAGACTCCTCACAGGTGTTGAGTAACTTGTTGCCTGCCTTTGCCCCCAGCCGACAAAAAATGAGCGGCAGCGGTGAAACCTTCCGTGGTCGGTCGGCGCTGATTTTGGTCGATGGTATTCCACAATCAAATCCGCTACGTCCTACCGGACGTGAAATGCATACCATCGATTTTTCCATGATCGAGCGGATTGAGGTTATTCACGGCGCCAATGCCACAAATGGCCTGGGTGCGACCGGTGGCGTTATCAACCTGATCACCCGTCGCCCGGAAAACGGGGCGTTCAATCAGCATGTTTCCGTGCAAACCACGCTGCCCACCGAGAAAGTCCGCAGCGAAACGGCCAGCTATAAAACCACTTACCGCGTCGATGGTCGCGTGGATAAACTCGATTATCTGGTGTCTCTGGGGTACGAAAATCAAGGACTTTTTCTTGATGGTAATGGACGCGCCATCGGCGTGGATAACACCCAGGGCGATACCATGGATTCCCGCGCCTACGATGTGTTGGCCAAGGTAGGGTACTGGCTAAATGACGACCAGCGCGTGCAATTGAGCGTTAATCGTTACCACATTCGCGGAGAAAATGACTACCTGAGCGTCGATGGCGTGCGTGCGCAAGGTATTCCGACTACCTCCGTGCGCGGTACGCCAGCGGGCGATGCGCCGTTTAACAGTGTGTGGAGCACGGGCATTACTTACGATCACAATAATCTGGCGGGATTCAAACTCTCAACGCTGTTATTCAGCCAGGAGTATGAAGCGCTGTTCGGTGCCACCAATTCGTCATCGTTTCAGGACATAACCCTTGCGCCTAACAAAACGCTGTACGATCAATCCCGCGCGGTATCCTCCAAACTTGGGGCAAAAATCGCGCTCACCCGTGACGACCTTCTGGACGATACGTTGAAAGTGACGGCGGGTTTTGATGTGTTGCTGGATAAGAACAAGCAGGATCTCTATCTGACCAAACGCACCTATGTGCCGGAAATCGAATACACCAACTACTCGCCTTTTTTACAAACCGAGTACGCGCTGCTGGATAACGTGACGTTGCATGCTGGCGTGCGCCACGAAATAGCCAAGCTTAAGGTCGATGACTATCGCACACAGTCGGCAGATAAAAACGGTGTTTATGACGGCGTGGCGGTAAAAGGCGGAACCCCCAAGTTTAACCAGACGCTGTATAACGCTGGCATTGTCTATTCACCGTGGGAACCGCTGAGTCTGTTCGCCAACTACTCTGAAGGGTTTGGTATGCCGGATGTCGGGCGTGCACTGCGCGACATTGATACCGAAGGGGTCGATCTGAGCCGGGCGAATAACCTAAAACCGGTGGTGACCAAAAATATTGAGACGGGATTCCGGGTTCAGCAGGGCGCCGTTGATTTTGAAGCCAGCTATTTCCGTTCCAGCGCCAAATTGGGGGATTCTGTGACGCTGAATAGCGATGATGATTTCGTTTCCAAGCGTGAGAAGACCCGCGTGCAAGGGGTTGAGGTCCGAAGCGGTTACCAGATTAATGAGCAGCATAAAGTCAATCTTTCCTATGCCCATACCGAAGGCAAGCGCGACAGCGATGGTGATGGCAAGTTGGATAAAAAGATGACCGGCCTGAACATCGCACCGGATCGGGTGATCGCCAGTTGGTCGGCAAGCTGGACGGAGAAGGTGAACACGTTTGTCCAAGGCAACTACGCCTTCAGCCGCAGTTTTGATGATGCCGGACTAGGGTTCGACGGTTATCTGCTGGTGGATGCTGCGGTGGGCTACAAACTGCCTTATGGTCGTGTGAATCTGGCGGTTGCTAACCTGCTGGATAAACAGTACATCACTTACTATTCGCAGTCAGTGGGGCTGGGGACTGCGGCCAATACCCGCTATTTCTCCGGGCGTGGACGTACCGTGACATTGGGCTACTCCATTGATTTCTAAGTATCACTTATCCCGTCTCGTGGCCCGTGGCTGCGGGATGGGGAGATATTTGAAGTTATGGCTGGTACTGCTGTGCCTGTCGTTATCGGTTACCACAAGCTGGGCGCGTCAGGTGTCACACGCGCTTGGCGTAACTGTGATTAACGGGCAGCCTAAGCGGGTGGTTACCCTGTTTCAGGGGGCAACGGATACGGCTGTTGCGTTGGGGATAACGCCGGTAGGCGTCGTGGATTCATGGATTGAAAAGCCGATGTATCGCTATTTGCGTAGCGCATTAGGTGATGTACCCCATGTCGGCTTGGAAACGCAGCCGAATTTGGAAGCCATCGCATTGCTCAAACCCGATTTGATCATCGCGTCCCGTTTTCGCCATGAGCGGGTGTATACCCTGTTGTCGCAGATTGCACCCACGGTAGCGATGGAGGATGTGTTTGAATTCAAACGCACCGTGCAGTTGATGGGGCAGGCGCTGGGCAGGGAGACACAAGCACAGGGTTTGCTCACCGCCTGGCAGGGGCGAGTGTCGGTATTGCGCGATCGCCTGCGTGCTCATTATGGTTCGCAGTGGCCACTCCGGGTTTCTCTGATCGAGTTTCGTGATGATCACATTCGTCAATATTTAGCACGCAGTTTTGCCGGCTCAGTACTCTCGGAAGTGGGTTTTATCTGGCCGGGAACTCAGGCTGACCCGCTCAGCGTGATGCGCAAACTGAGCACGCCAGAGAGCTTGCCGGTGTTGGATGCCGATCTGTTTTTTGTCTTTATGCGCTCGGAAAAACCAGCGGTGACGCAACTTTACCGCACCTGGACAGCGCACCCATTATGGCAACGCCTGACCGCCCCACAACGCGAGCGCGTCTACACCGTGGACAGTGTGGCCTGGAGTTTGTCGGGAGGCATTTTAGGCGCGAACCGGATACTGGATGAGATCGTACAACGTCTACTGCCTGTGGAGACAACCCCATGAAGCCCGTGTGGGTGTTGTGTGCTGTGGGGCTGCTATTGCTCATTTCCTGCTTTGCCAGCCTGATGGTCGGAGCACAACCGATCGCACCGCGTACCGTGCTAGCCGCATGGCTTCAGCCAGATGCGACGCAGATTGAACATATTCTGGTACAGACCACGCGTCTGGCGCGCACCTTGATGGCCCTGACGGTCGGTGCCAGTCTGGCTGTTGCCGGAGTGCTAATGCAGGCGATGACGCGCAATCCGCTGGCCTCACCGGGGTTATTCGGCGTCAATGCTGGTGCGATTTTTTTCATCGTCCTGAGTAGTGTGTGGTTAGGTGCTGCATCGCTGGCGACGTTGGTGTGGGCTGGGTTTCTCGGTGCGGCATTAGCGGGGGGAGTGGTGTTCGGTATTGGTTCGTTGGGCCGGGGGGCTACAAGCCCTGTGAGAATTCTGCTGGCAGGGGCGGCGATCACGGCGCTTTTCCTCTCGTTTACCCAAGCAATGTTGGTGATTAACCAGGATGGATTGGACAGCGTGCTGTTTTGGCTGGCGGGTTCGGTGGCTGGACGAGAGAGCGATCTGCTGATGCCTTTGCTGCCTTATGTGGTGGTGGGGTTGGTATTCAGTCGGGTACTGGCACCGCATATTAATATTTTGGTGGCGGGTGATGATGTGGCGCGCGGGTTAGGATTGCGTACCGGATGGATTCGCGGCCTGATGGGCGTGTGTGTGATTGCGTTGGCGGGCAGTGCAGTGGCGATCGCGGGTAACATTGGTTTCATCGGTTTGATTGTGCCACACATGGCCCGTCGGTTGTGTTCCCACGACCACCGTTGGCTGATCCCTACCAGCGCCTTGCTGGGTGCGTGTTTGTTGCTTTGGGCGGATATGGTGGCTCGTATAGCGATTTTGCCGCAGGAACTGCCGCTGGGCGTCATGACCGCTGTGCTGGGGGCACCTTATTTTATCGCGTTGGTTCGGCGGGAGGCGCGTCATGGCTAACGCATACTCGCTACGTATCGGCATGTTGTCTCGTCGGGTGGATAGCCGTGCGTGTCTCTGGAATCTTGCACTGCTCGGTATAACGCTGGTGACGATACTCCTGGTGCTATCGCGAGGTACTGTACCGCTCTCACCGTGGGAGGTGATGCACATCCTGTTGGCCCCGCACCAGACCACCGAGGGTAACGCCTTTATCGTATGGGAGTTACGTCTGCCACGTATCGTGTTGGCGGTGATGGTGGGAGGGGCATTAGCGCTTTCGGGGCTGATATTGCAGAGCCTGGTGCGCAATCCGTTGGCATCACCCGATCTGCTGGGGGTTACCAGCGGCGCGTCTGCCGCCGCCGTCGCTTTTCTCACTTTCGGCGCGGGCGTGCTCGGGCAGCGATGGATGCCGTTGGCGGCTATCGCTGGAGCCTGGGGAACGGCACTGCTGATCTACCTGCTGACCTGGCGACGGGGGGTATCGCCTTATCGTCTGGTATTGGTCGGGGTAGGGATCTCCGCCTTGATGGGGGCGGTGGCGACGGGGTTGCTGCTCCTTAGCCCATTCAATACCACACTCTCCTCCTACATCTGGCTGACCGGCAGTGTTTATGGCGCTAACTGGCAGGATGTGACCTCTCTGGCTGGATGGCTGGCGCTAGTGGCACCGCTATTGGCACTACTGGCGCGCCATGTGCCGATCCATGAGTTAGACGATGATGTTGCTACGAGCGTGGGGGCTGCGTTGGAACGGCGACGTAGCGCGTTGCTGTTGCTGAGCGTTGCGCTGGCCGGCACTGCTATCGCCCACGCGGGAGCGATAGGCTTTGTGGGGTTGATTGCCCCCCATATGGCGAAGCGGTTGGTAGGTCGAGCTTTTGTTGGTAGTGCGCTGGCAACGGTACTGATCGGTGCCAATCTGGTTGTGGTGTCAGATTGGGTGGGACGTACGCTCTTTTTACCGTTGGATTTGCCAGCAGGTATTTTTATTTCTGCGTTAGGCAGTCCTTTTTTTCTCTATTTACTGATTCGGCAACGTCATCATTAAGGCATAACGATGAATTCACCAAACCCTTTCCCGCTCTCAGGGCGTGCTCTGACGCTGCAATATGACCGACAGGTGATTATTGAACATCTGGATTTGCAGGTGCCTGCCGGGCGCATCACGGTCTTCGTCGGAAGCAACGGATGTGGCAAAAGCACCTTGCTAAAAGCCTTTGCCCGTTTGCTGTCGCCAACCTCAGGCAGTGTCATGCTCAACGGTGCGGATATTCATCATCAATCAACCCACGCCATCGCGCGGAAGCTGTCAATTTTGCCGCAAACACCGATTGCCCCAGAGGGTATGACCGTGCGTCAATTGGTTGCTATGGGGCGCTATCCTCACCAAAGTTGGTTGCGCCAATGGTCGACGCAGGATGAAGAGAAAGTGGAGCAGGCGCTGAACAGTACTGGTCTGACAGCGTTGGGTGAACGGGTGGTGGATACCCTGTCTGGCGGGCAACGTCAGCGGGTGTGGATCGCCATGACGTTGGCGCAGGATACGGATATTGTGCTGCTGGATGAGCCAACCACCTATCTCGATTTAGCACACCAGATTGAGGTGCTCGATCTGCTGCGCGAACTCAACGAACGACACAGCAAAACCATCGTCATGGTACTGCATGACTTGAATCTGGCATGCCGTTATGCGCATCACATGGTAGCGGTTCACCAACGAGGAGTCTTTGCGCAAGGCGCGCCACAGGCGATCCTGACAGAAACGCTGATAAAAACGGTATTCGATCTCGATAGCCGCATCATCGCTGACCCGGTGTTCGGTACGCCGCTCTGTATTCCATTGGGGCGTTATGCACCAAAGCCGGAATGCGTGCGCGATGTGTGATCTTTCCTTTCACGCTGAAGAGCGGGCACACCTCGCCGCGCGTTTTAACCTGATTGCGGCGGCAGATTATCCGTTCAGCAGCGTGCTCCCGGTGTCGGCAATGCTGGAGACGGCATCTTGTCAGCGTATGTTGCAACAGCTTGCACCACGGTTGGGGGCTCCCTCGCTGGGTATCACCGCGTCGCTGTTAAGCAAACGCGTGGCTTTTCTTACCACGGCGGCTGCCTTTTATCCCTTATCGATGTACAACAAAGGGCTACACATGGCGCTGACGAACTGCCTGTTGGATACGCGCCACGATGGGCATCTTTGGCAGTCGCATATGGTGATGGACGATTTATCGCTTTCAATACCCTTGTCGGATTCGGATCGTGCGAGTTGGCGCGATACCATACTCCGTAGTGTATTCGCGGAACATTTGACGCCGTTGTGGCATGTGCTGTCGGCTGCGTCAGGCATCTCGTCGCGGATTTTGTGGGAGAATACCGCCGTACGGCTGTTTTCACTGTTTGAGCATCGGATGCAACCCGCTGATGCGGCGACAGAAGCGCGTGTAAAACAGGATTTTCACTATGTGGTTCACGAGGCACCCGGCGCACTGTTTGGATTGGACGCTAACCCGCTTACTGGCTATTTTCGCCCGCTAACCTGGGTGGCAGCGAAAGGAGAGTGGGTCCGCTTTCGTCGTACCTGCTGTTTCTACTACAAGGCCTCTCAGCCGCAGGCGTTCTGTCAAGCCTGTCCTTTGCTGAGGCCCGATAAATCGCATCGGCTACCTTTTAGGAATAAGCGCTAATCGGATGGCATATCAGGAAGGTGAAATCTCTGTTACACTAGCGGTCTTATGCACCGTAGTTTGTGCCCGTTCATTGTGGTTGTTGCTCACGTCGTTATTCCTTGGTTGATGGTGGCTCAGCAAACCCGCCTGATGTTCCCCCTGGAAACTGCACCGGCTTTGGCTCGGTCAGGGTGGATCTGGAGTTGTTTTCTCTTATGTCTTTTTCATCTCTCGGCCTGAGCGCCGATATTCTCCGTGCTGTTGAAGAACAGGGCTATCGTGAACCTACGCCGGTACAACGCCAGGCGATCCCGGTGGTGCTGTCGGGCCAGGATTTGATGGCCAGCGCGCAAACGGGCACCGGTAAAACCGCCGGCTTTACCCTGCCGCTGCTGCAACTGCTGAGCACCAAGCCCAGTGACGTTAAAGGCCGTCGCCCGGTACGCGCATTGATCCTGACACCGACCCGTGAACTGGCCGCTCAGATTGGTGAAAACGTACAGGCATACAGCAAGTACCTGCGCTTACGCTCGCTGGTGGTGTTCGGTGGTGTCAGCATCAATCCACAGATGATGAAACTGCGCGGTGGCGTCGACATTCTGGTGGCAACGCCGGGACGTCTGCTGGATCTGGAACACCAGAATGCTGTTGACCTTTCCCATATCGAAATATTGGTACTGGATGAAGCGGATCGCATGCTGGACATGGGGTTTATTCACGACATTCGCCGTGTGCTGGCAAAATTGCCTGCTAAACGCCAAAACCTGCTGTTTTCTGCCACCTTCTCTGATGAGATCAAGGCGCTGGCCAATACGCTGCTGACACGTCCGGCGTCGGTCGAAGTGGTGCGTCGCAATACGCCATCGGAACTGGTGACCCAGAACGTGCACTTTGTCGATAAGAAACGCAAGCGCGAGCTGCTCTCTTTGCTGATCGGCAAAGAGAACTGGCAGCAGGTGCTGGTGTTTACCCGCACCAAGCACGGTGCGAACCATCTGGCTGAGCAATTGGGCAAAGACGGCATTACCGCTGCGGCTATCCATGGTAACAAGAGCCAGGGAGCCCGTACCCGTGCGTTAGCGAATTTCAAGGAAGGGTCGATTCGGGTATTGGTGGCAACGGATATCGCTGCGCGCGGTCTGGATATCGATCAACTGCCGCATGTAGTGAACTATGAGCTGCCCAACGTGCCGGAAGACTACGTGCACCGTATTGGTCGTACCGGCCGTGCAGAATCGACCGGTGAAGCGTTGTCGCTGGTATGCGTCGATGAGCATAAGCTGTTGCGCGATATTGAGCGACTGCTGAAACGCGAAATTCCGCGCATTGCGCTGCCGGGCTTTGAGCCCGATCCGAATATCAAGGCCGAGCCGATTCAAAATGGGCGTCAAAGCCAGCGTGGTGTGCCGCGTGGCGGCGATCGTTCTGGCAGCGAACGCCACAGTACGGCACCGCGTCGCCAACGCAGTGGCGAAGGTTCTCCTTCTGGAGAGCAACGTCGCGGTGGTCAGGGTAAACCTGCCGCATCGCGTCCGCAGGGTAACGGTCAGCGTCGCCCGGCGCGCGCCAGAAGCGAGTAATAACAACCTTCGCAGGGGAACTGCCGTTCCCCTTAACTCGCCCTCGTCATCCTCGGCGAAAGCCGGGGATCGTTGTCAGAAGAAACACGCGCAGTCTGCCAGAGATTCCCGCGTGCGCGGGAATGACGGTGTTAGGCAGGCTTCCCATTACTCTGGATTATCAGTAAGCTGCTTAATTCGCCTTCATCCGCAAGCCGACGCGCTTTGCCTGAATAAAGACTGAATAATGAGAACAGCCGCCCCCGGTATCACTGAAGATGGTCTGCCGCTTCCGCAGCGCCACTACGCCATGTTGACCATTGCCATCAGCATTACACTGGCCGTAATGGATGCTGTGGTCGCCAATGTGGCATTGCCGGTTATTGCTACGGATTTCAACATTAGTGCGGCCAACGCGATCTGGATTGTTAACGGTTATCAGTTGGCGGTGGTGGTATGCCTGATTCCGTTCGCGCGTTTGGGCGAGATTTACGGCTATCGTACGGTGTACATGTACGGATTGACCCTGTTTATCCTGTCGTCGCTGGCCTGCATGTTGGCGAACAGCATGCCGTTGTTAACGCTGGCGCGCGTGGTGCAGGGCATCGGTGCTGCGGGGCTGATGAGCGTGAACACCGCGTTAATCCGCTACATCGTGCCGCGCGCCAAGCTGGGCGGTGCAATTGGTATTAACGCACTGGTGGTGGCGATGGCCGCCACCGTGGGGCCCACGCTGGCGGGGGGCATTTTGTCCGTCGCCTCCTGGCCGTGGTTGTTTGCCATCAATCTGCCCCTTGGCCTTGCGGCCATTCTGTTGGCAATGCGCAGTCTACCGGATAACGATCGTAGTCAGCAGCCGTTCGACGGTGTGAGCGCCATATTGAGTGCTCTGATGATCGGCTTGGCCATTACCGCCATTGAGAGCATCGGTCATAAAAGTAATGCCGTGCTGATCGGTGGACAACTGGCGCTGGCATTGGTTGCTACCTTACTGTTAGTGCGCCGGGAAGCGTCTGCCACCGCACCGCTATTTCCGTTTGATTTGCTGCGCATTCCGGTGTTCAGTTTGTCGCTGGCGACCTCAATCGCTTCCTTCACCACGCAAATGCTGGCCTTTGTTTCTCTGCCGTTTCTGTTTCACCATGAACTGGCACTGACGCCGGCCGAAGTGGGATTAATGATGACGCCCTGGCCGTTGGCAACCGGCGTTATGGCTATGGTGGCAGGAAAGCTTTCCGATCGGATGTCACCTGCCATACTGGGCGGTGTTGGTTTGCTGCTGCTTGCTGTTGGGATGTTGGCATTGAGCCAGCTTTCCCCCGTCACCACCATGGCCGGTATCGCCTGGCGCATGGCCCTGTGCGGCGCGGGGTTCGGGTTATTTCAATCGCCCAACAATCGCCTGTTGGTCACTTCGGCACCGCGCCAACGCAGCGGTGCCGCAGGCGGTATGCTAGGCACCGCGCGCCTGATAGGGCAGTCCAGCGGCACGGCGTTGGTGGGTATGTTACTGGCGCGATTTGATATGCAGGGCGGTTACTATGCGCTTTATATGGGGTGCGGTACGGCGGCGTTGGCATGTATGCTGAGTTTTACGCGTCAGGCCTTCAATCCCTCGGTCGCGGACAAAGGCTAGCGACAGCGTAACGCTTGCTTTTCCTGCCCGTCTCAGTACCATGGCGGGCTGATTTAACCGGAGCGCCGTGCGGCGTCCTGATGAGCTCAATAGCGTTATGCGTATCCTTCTTGCGCCTATGGAAGGCGTTCTCGATGCCCTAGTGCGGGAACTGCTGACCGACATCAATGAGTACGATCTGTGTATCACCGAGTTTTTACGTGTGGTAGATACGCTGCTGCCTGTCAAATCCTTCTACCGCCTTTGCCCTGAATTGCAGCACGCCAGCCGGACGCCCTCCGGCACGCAGGTGCGCATTCAATTGTTGGGACAGTACCCGCAATGGCTGGCGGAGAACGCGGCGCGCGCAGTGGCACTCGGCTCCTACGGCGTTGACCTCAATTGCGGCTGCCCGTCAAAACTGGTGAATGGCAGCGGCGGCGGTGCCACGTTGCTGAAAGATCCTGAGTTGATTTATCAGGGAGCGAAGGCCATGCGCGAGGCGGTGCCACGCCATCTCCCGGTGACGGTGAAAATCCGTTTAGGCTGGGATTCGGGCGATCGTCAATTTGAAATTGCAGATGCGGTTCAGCAAGCGGGCGCTACCGAGCTGGTGGTGCATGGGCGCACCAAAGAAGACGGATACAAAGCGGAGCGCATTAACTGGGCGGCGATTGGTGAAATCCGCAAGCGTTTATCGATCCCGGTGGTGGCGAACGGCGAAGTCTGGGACTGGCAAAGCGCTCAGGACTGCATTGCGGTTACCGGGTGTCAGGACATTATGATTGGGCGCGGCGCGCTTAACGTGCCCAACCTGAGTAAAGTGATTAAATACAATGCATCGCCGCTGGCCTGGCCTGAGGTGGTCGCGTTGTTGCAGCGCTACACCCAGCTTGAGAAGCAGGGGGACACTGGCATGTATCACGTGGCGCGCATTAAACAGTGGCTCGGTTATTTACGCAAAGCCTATGTTGAAGCCGACGATCTGTTTCGCCAGATTCGAACCCTGACCACGTCGGAGGCCATTGCGCGCACCATCTCCGCGTTGGTCTGCTGCGATGATGGTTAACTTGCTCTTCAGCGAGTGTTGATTGTTTTCATCACCTCGCTGCTGGTTTTTTCTCCGTATCTCAATCAGTTTACGGATATTCAATTGCTTTCCTCTCGACGGAGCGGTATAACACGACACACTTTGGAAGTGTAGACGTCTATACGTATAAGGGAACGCATGCAGCAGTACAGAACACCCACTCAGGAAATCCCTGCGCAATCAGGTACCTTTAAACGTGCAATGAAGGCGCGTCACCTCATCATGCTGTCATTGGGCGGCGTCATTGGCACTGGGCTGTTTTTTAACACCGGCTATATTATTTCCACCACGGGTGCTGCGGGCACGCTGCTAGCCTATCTGATTGGTGCGGTGGTGGTGTATCTGGTGATGCTATCACTGGGGGAATTGTCGGTGGCGATGCCGGAAACCGGGGCGTTTCACGTTTATGCATCACGCTACCTTAGCCCGGCGACTGGCTACACCGTTGCCTGGCTCTATTGGTTGACCTGGACAGTGGCATTAGGCTCAAGCCTGACGGCGGCGGGCTTTTGCATGCAATACTGGTTTCCCTCCGTCCCCGTCTGGGTGTGGTGTCTGGTGTTTTGCGTCTTGATTTTTGTCCTGAATGTGATTTCCGCGCGTTTTTTTGCCGAGGGCGAATTCTGGTTCTCGGTGATTAAAGTGATTACCATTCTGGCCTTCATTATTCTGGGGGCTGGGGCGATGATCGGCATCATTCCGCTCAACGATGGCGCACCTGCGCCGCTGTTGACCAACCTCACTGCACACGGTTGGTTCCCCTTCGGTGGCTTGCCCATTCTGATGACCATGGTTGCGGTTAATTTTGCCTTTTCCGGCACTGAGTTGATTGGTATCGCCGCCGGGGAAACCGAGAACCCGCATAAAGTGGTGCCATTAGCGATTCGTACCACCGTTGTGCGCTTGATTGTGTTTTTTATTGGCACCGTGCTGGTGCTGGCGGCCTTGATTCCGATGGAACAGGCGGGGATTGTCAAAAGCCCGTTTGTACAGGTATTTGAGCGCATTGGTATTCCGTATGCGGCGGATATTTTTAACTTTGTCATTCTGACGGCTATTTTATCTGCGGCTAATTCCGGCCTTTATGCCTCGGGGCGTATGCTGTGGTCACTTTCAAATGAGAAGACGCTGCCTGCCTGTTTTTCCCGTCTTACGCAACGCGGCATTCCACTGATAGCGATCTCGGTCAGTATGTTGGGTGGGTTGTTGGCGCTGGCGTCAAGTGTTGTTGCGCCCGATACGGTGTACGTGGCGCTTTCTGCCATCTCCGGGTTTGCCGTGGTTGCCGTATGGCTCAGCATTTGTGCGTCTCATATTGCTTTTCGTCGTCACCATCTGCGTTCCGGGCGTTCACTGTCGGAGCTCAACTACCGCGCACCCTGGTTTCCTTTTACCCCCATTGCTGGCTTTTTACTTTGCCTGCTAGCCTGTGTTGGGCTGGCATTCGATCCCACGCAGCGAATTGCCTTGTGGTGCGGATTGCCTTTTGTGGCTGTGTGCTATGCCGCTTATTATTTCACGCAGCGGCAACAGACACGTCAATTACCTGAGGAGTTGGATAATGTTACCTGAGAATCCCCTTGCTGCGCTGCTGGAACAGTCACCCGTGGTGATCCTGGATGGTGCGCTGGCTACCGAGCTGGAAGCACGCGGCTGTGATTTGTGCGATCCGCTCTGGTCGGCGAAAGTGCTGATGGAAGCGCCCGAGCTAATTTATCAGGTGCATTACGACTATTTTGCTGCCGGGGCGCAATGTGCTATCACCGCCAGCTATCAGGCGACGCCACAGGGTTTTGTGGCGCGTGGACTGAGCGAAGCAGACTCGCTAGCGCTGATCGCGCGCAGCGTCGAGCTGGCGGTGCGTGCCCGTGAAGATTATTGCGCGGCGCATCCCGATACGGGAGCACTGTTAGTGGCGGGCTCCGTAGGGCCGTATGGCGCTTTTCTGGCGAATGGGGCTGAATATCGTGGCGATTATCATCTGCCACAGGAAGAGATGATGGCATTCCACCGGCCACGTATCGCGGCGTTGGTCGACGCGGGCGTTGACGTGCTGGCGTGCGAAACCCAACCCTCGTTGCCGGAGCTGGCGGCCCTGTTGCAGTTGTTGCGCGAGTTTCCCACTGTTACTGCCTGGTTTTCATTTACGCTGCGTGATGAGCAGCACATCAGCGATGGCTCGCCGCTGTGTGACGTTGTGGCGCTGCTGGATAACCACCCGCAAGTTGTCGCGATGGGCATAAACTGTGTCGCATTGGAAAGTGCGACGGCGGCGTTAGCGCATTTATCCTCACTGACAGCGTTGCCGCTGGTTGTCTATCCTAATTCCGGCGAGCATTATGATGCCAACGCCAAACGTTGGAGCGCAACCGGGGAGCAGGCGTGCTCGTTGACCGCGCATGTACCCGACTGGAGAGCTGCGGGTGCGCGCCTGATTGGTGGGTGCTGTCGTACCACGCCGCAGGATATTGCCGCTATTTCTCATGCGTGCCAGCATGAGTCGCATCATTATTGAAGGAGACATCATGACCAACGGGACTGAAAGCGCTCGTCGTGCCTATCGCCAACTGTGTGACACATTGGGGCTCACCTTACCCATCACCTTTCTGGATATTGCTGCTGAGCAAACCGTTGTCGTGTCGTCGCCGGATGCCGCAGCGCTACGGCTGGCATTAGGGTATGAGAAAACCGCCGCGGCTTATTTTCACCATCTGCCCCCGACACCAGACGACATGGAACGGGCAATCATGACCGTAGAGGATGAGGTCACACGCATTCGCCATCAGGTGGATACGCAACACCCCCTTTATCTGTACGATCCGGCATTGGCGTCATTGGCTGAGGCAACCGGTGTGTCGGCCAATGCGCACGGTTGGTACATTGAACAGGACGATATCGAGCGATTGTTTAAGCGTTTCGAACAGGTGATGCTCGGTCGTCCCGCCAGTTGGGAAGCCATTCCGCTGGACAACGCATTCACGGCCCGTTTGTTGATTTTGCGCGAATTTATGCACCATCTGGGCTATTTATCGGTATTTATTGTTAATACCACTGCCAACGAGTCCCCCTAACGCTTGCCTCTGCGCGTGGTATCGCGATAAGGTCAGATTTTCTCTGGCCGTTGGTAGCGTGTTTATGGACATCCACGATCTGCATGATAACCCCGCGCGCATTGCAGCTGTTGCCGCATTGCTCTACGCCGAATGGTCGGCGTTTCCCCGTTGGTCGAATACGTCAGCCATTGAATTCTCGCTACGCCAGCGCGGCGTGGCGCCCGATCGTGCGTTCTCACTGGGTATGTTTGCTCACGATGACCATGCGGTTGCTACCGCCAGTATCATTCGCTATGAACTGGACGATTGCCCAGAACGAGAATACTGGCTGGGAGAAGTGGTCACTGCCCCGTCGCAGCGTGGCAAAGGGTGGGCTACGGCGCTGGTGAATGCCTGCGTGGCGCGCTGCCTGCAGCAGGGTATCGAGATGCTGTATTTGTATACGCCCGACAAGCAGGCACTCTATGCCCGAATGGGGTGGCAACCGTTAGAGCAACGTCAGGTGGCAGGCGAAAGTGTCACTGTGATGTGTTTATCGCTCGGAAAGTGAAACATGCTGGCAGACTATGTGATGAAGTCTATTATCTGTGGTAGGTTTGACATAGTAGCGGATATACAGGCAGTGTTTTATCCAAAGGGACAGCCGCAAGCAATGCCATGAAGGGCTTTTGGCAGCGCGGGCGGCCTCGTCGTTCACCGGACGTGGAGAAGAGTCATGACGACACACTTTTTGGGGAAATATGAGATCGAGCTGAAATTCAAGATTAAGGATATTAGCGAGTTTCGTGACACGTTATTAAGTCTTCATCCAGAAGCTTTTGTGTTTGAGAATAATGAATATGATATTTATTACGATGATCCGCTCGCCTCGTTACAGAAAAGAAATATGAGTATGGTGTTACGGTCTATGTCGCCTTCTGGAATTAAATTATGGATTGTTAAAGGTCCAGAAGAAAGGCGTTGCGAGGCTGTTAATATCGAATCGGTTGAAAAAGCAGACAGCATGTTACACACGTTAGGCTATATTCCTATTCATCACGTAAATAAAACCCGCAGTATCTATTTCCTCGAACAGTTCCATATCACACTCGACTATATCGCTATGCTGGGACACTACGTGGAAATATCGGTCATGACTGATGACGAGGCCGCATTGCAGGACCTGGAAGAGGCCTGCGTGCAGTGTGCGCTGCGTTTGGGGCTGGATATGGAAAATAAAGAGCCTCGCTCATATCGTCAATTATTGGGCTTTTGAGACTGTCAACCTGGATTAAACTCGATGCATAGAATTGGCAAAAGGATTTATCATTCTATGATCGAGTTAAAATAATTATTCTGTTATCAGCGTAGTATCTGAATAAGCACCGTCGTGGCACGTCGTACACCATGATTAAAATCCATGATGGGGCCGCACGGTGTGAATTATGTTGTGAAAACTTTAACGCTTTGTATAAGGATGTTCTGGGGCGAATTGATTTTTGAGATATCGGTGATAAGTGTGGCAGGCAGTAAATATTATATTACCAGCTTTTGTAAGTAAAAAAATCAATCGTGTTTGTTTCATCCTGCAAAATAACAGAATAAAGGAACCGAATTATGAAAAAAAAGGTGCTGTTATTCAGTGCGCTGGCACTCGCTTTTTCTTCCATGGCGCAAAGTGAGACGCCCGAGTCTACCGATCTGGTGATCATCGGTGCGGGTGGCGCTGGCATGTCTGCGGCCATTGAGGCACATAACCAGGGTGCAAAAGTTATCCTGTTGGAAAAAATGCCGTTTGCCGGTGGCAACACGGCGCGTGCTGAGGCTGGGTTGAACGCCGCGGGCACTTCTTATCAAAAAGCCAAGGGCATTCAGGACAGCCCGGAGCTATTCTTCCAGGACACTATGAAAGGCGGCCGCAACATCAACAACCCCGATCTGGTGCGCACGCTGTCTGAACGTGCAAAAGACTCTGTGCAATTTTTGAAGGATAACGGCGCTGAGTTAGCAGATTTAACCCGTACTGGCGGTGCCAGCGTGGATCGTACCCACAGACCTGCCGGAGGCGAACCGGCCGGTAGCTTCATTGCAACCGCGTTAATCAAAAAAGTAAAAGCGCTGAATATCGATCTGCGCACCAATACGTCCGCCACTGAAATTGTGCAAAATGACAAGGGCGAAGTCACCGGTATTAAAGCGAAAGGCAAAGATGGCAAAGAATTTGCGCTCAATGCCAAAAAAGTGATGATTACGTCAGGGGGATTTGGTGCCAACTTTGACATGATCAAGCAATACGACCCGAAACTCGCCAATTTCAAAACCACCAATGCGCCGGGGTCACTGGGCGAAGGGGTGAAGATGGCGGAGAAAATCAACGCCAAGCTGGTGGATATGGAATATATCCAGATTCACCCCAGCACCGTGCCGGGTAAAGGGATCCTGATCACCGAAGCGGTGCGTGGCGACGGTGCGATTTTGATCAATGAAGAGGGCAAACGTTTTATCAACGAATTGCAGACGCGTGATGTGGTTTCTCAAAGTATCCTGAAACAGCCGGGTGCTCACGCTTATCTGATCTTTAACGATGATTTGGTAAAACAAAACAAGACCATCAACAGCTACTTCAAGCAAAAACTGGTGGCTGAAGGTGATACACCGGAAGCATTGGCTACTGCCATCAAGGTTGATAGCAAACAGTTGCCGTTAACCCTGAAAACCTACACCAGCTATGCAAAAGCCAACAAGGATACCGAGTTCGGGCGTGACAGCTTTAAACAAGCGCTGGATACCGGTAAATATTACGCCATTGAAGTCACGCCGGGCATCCACCACACCATGGGCGGTATTGCCATCAACACCAAAGCGCAAGTGGTCAACAAAGACGGGAAAGTCATTCCGAACCTGTTTGCTGCGGGTGAAGCCGCAGGTGGGGTTCACGGTGCTAACCGCTTGGGCGGTAACTCACTGGCGGATATTGTTACCTTTGGCCGCATCGGTGCCGATGAAGCGGTGAAAGAAATCAAAGCAGGAAAATAAGTCATTGTATTCAGGGGACGCCGCTTCGTGAGCAGCGGCGTTGCTGTTATCACAAAACCAGAGAAAGCGAGAAAATGATGAAAAAAACCGTTCCATCGTTGGTGGCTGCTGCTGCCTTGTTGTTTGTTGCCTCAGCCGGCGTTCAGGCTGCCCAAACGTATAAAGACGGTACCTACACCGGCAAAGCGCAGGGTAAAGAAGGGGAGATCGAAGTTTCGGTGAAAGTCAGCGAAGGCAAAATTGCCAATGTGGAAGTGGTAAAACACGAGGACACAGAAGCGCTGATGCTCGGTGTTATTGATAATATCGTGCCGGAAATTGTGGAAAAACAAACGGCAGACGGTATTGATGCGGTAACGGGTGCCACCATGTCCAGCACTGGCGTACTGGAAGCAGCAAAACAGGCGCTGGCACAAGCGAAATCCTAATTGGATAGATAGACGCCTGTGGCCGATGTCACAGGCGTTATTATCGCCCACACTATTTATTTCTCTTTATTATAAATGCCAAGGCTATTTACGCTCTTTCATCGATAATGTCGACGTGAATATTTTTACCATTGAATAATAGTTATCACTGAATGCTTTCATTATGTTGATATCATGCGGAATATTGATAACAAACGTGTTTAATTATGCTGGCGTATGATTTATCGGCAGAGAAAAACGCCGAGGCGTTATCATTTCATGATCGAGTTAAAATAATTATTTTTCTAAGGGTGTATTATTTTAAAAAGCAGCGCCGTTGCACGTCGTAGACCATGATTAAAAACCATGATAGTGCAATTTGCTGTGAATATATTGTGACAATATTATTGAATAAAGGAATATATCATGAAAAGAAAGGTACTGTTATTCAGTGCGCTGGCACTCGCTTTTTCTTCTATGGCACAAAGTGAAAACCGGGAATCTACCGATCTGGTCATCATTGGTGCCGGTGGGGCGGGCATGTCCGCCGCTATTGAAGCACACAACCAGGGTGTTAACGTTATTCTTCTGGAAAAAATGCCGTTTGCCGGGGGAAATACCGCGCGCGCAGAAGGCGGTTTAAACGCGGCGGGAACACCTTATCAAAAAGCCAAAGGCATTGAAGACAATCCTGAACTGTTCTTTAAAGATACGATGAAAGGAGGGCGGAACATTAATAACCCTGAATTGGTCCGTATCCTTTCAGAGCAGGCGAAAGACTCCATTGAATTTTTGAAAATCAATGGTGCTGAACTGGCTGATGTGTCGCGAGCGGGCGGCGCCAGCGTCGACCGCATTCACCGGCCTGTGGGTGGGGAACCTGCTGGCAGCTTCATTGCTACGGCGCTGATCAAGAAAGTCAAAGCGCTTAATATCGATATGCGTACGCGTACCTCCGCGACGGAAATTATCAAAAACGATAAAGGTGAAGTAACGGGAATTAAAGCTAAAGGCAAAGAGGGTAACGTTTACACCATTGATGCCAAGAAGGTCATGATCACTGCCGGTGGCTTTGGCGCCAACTTTGACATGATTAAACACTACGATCCCAAACTGGTCGGTTTTAAAACAACGAATGCGCCAGGCTCGTTAGGGGAAGGGGTTAAAATGGCGGAAAGTATTAACGCCAAGCTGGTGGACATGGAATATATCCAGATTCACCCAACCACCGTTCCCGGAAAAGGTATTTTGATCACGGAAGGGGTTCGCGGTGATGGTGCTATTTTAGTCAATGAACAAGGGAAGCGTTTTATTAATGAACTGCTGACGCGTGATGTGGTCTCGCAAAGTATTTTAAAACAACCCAACGCCCATGCTTATGTAATATTTAATGACGCGCTGGTTAAACAGAATAAAACCATTGACACCTATTTTAAACAGAAACTGGTGTTTGAAGGTGATTCTGTTGAGGCGCTTGCCACCGCCATCAAGATGGATCCTAAACAGCTCTCTGCCACGCTCTCCGCTTATACGGGCTATGCCAAAGCCAAAAAAGACACTGAGTTTGGTCGCGAAAGCTTTAAGCAAGCGTTGGATACCGGGAAATATTATGCCATTGAAGTGACCCCGGGCATCCACCATACCATGGGTGGTATCGCCATCAATACCAAAGCGCAGGTGGTCGATAACCAAGGCAAGGTGATCCCGAACCTGTTCGCTGCGGGTGAAGCGGCAGGTGGGGTACACGGTGCCAATCGCCTGGGCGGTAACTCCCTGGCAGATATCGTGACCTTTGGTCGTATCGGTGCTGATGAAGCCGTAAAAGAAATTAAAGCCGGTAAATAAGCATCACTCAACGCAGCGCCTGTGACTCCGTTCACAGGCGTTATTGTGTGTGCTTGCGTTCGGCGCCTAAGTAGGAAAAATAATCGCTGTTAAACTTTGTCACAAAAGCTTTTTCTGCTGCGCAGTGCGTAGTGGCGAGCGCTAACTTATAATGCCCGGGTTGTTACCAATACCGTAACCGTTATTTATTTAAGACGTTGAATAATGATTAAAAAACATAAGTTTTCTCTGCTTGCATTGCTGTTGCTGTCCGCGCACATGACATTCACCCCCTCCGTATTGGCGAAAACGGCTGCGCCAGCCATTGCCAGTACACATCAGGAGATCGCTTCAGGCAGCGCGATGGTGGTCGATCTGCGTGATAATAAAGTGCTTTATTCCGCTAACCCGGATGTCGTGGTACCTATTGCTTCTGTCACCAAACTGATGACCGCGTTGGTGGTGCTGGATGCAAATTTGCCGCTGGATGAAGTTATCTCGGTGGATATCAGCCACACACCGGAAATGAAGGGGGTTTATTCTCGCGTACGTTTGAACAGCCAGATCAGTCGCCGCGACATGCTGCTGCTGGCCCTGATGTCCTCCGAAAACCGCGCCGCTGCCAGCCTGGCACATCACTATCCGGGGGGCTATCAGGCATTTATTGCCGCGATGAATGCCAAGGCCAAAGCGTTGGGCATGACGCACACCCGCTATGTTGAGCCGACGGGGCTATCGATTAACAACGTCTCTACTGCGCGCGATCTGGTCAAATTGCTGATTGCCAGCAAGCAATATCCGCTGCTGAGTCAACTGAGCACCACGCAGGAGAAAACCGCTACCTTCACCAATCCGAGCTATAGCCTGCCGTTTCGCAATACCAATCATTTGGTTTACAAAAATGACTGGAATATTCAGTTGACCAAAACCGGGTTTACTAATCAGGCGGGCCATTGTCTGGTCATGCGCACAGTGATCAATCAGAAACCGGTAGCGCTGGTCGTGCTGGACGCCTTCGGCAAATACACCCACTTTGCGGATGCCAACCGTCTGCGTCGTTGGATGGAAACCGGGCAGGTAACCGCAGTACCGGATGCCGCGTTAAGCTATAAAAAGCAAAAAGCGCTCGCCTCACGCGCATCGGGTCAAGTGGCGCGCGTTGCAACGGATACTGAATAACGCGTTTTAACGCTGCTGCTTTGTCACAAACCCCGGCAGAGAGTTTCTCTGGCGGGGTTAACGTCTTCGCCGTCGTCAGGCGCGAAAATCCTCTACCACCACACGCGTGCCGTTATTGGTGACTTCATCTTCGTGCGCCGGTTCGCGCCAGGTTTCAGCCAACGCGCTGGTGTACCAACGTTGCATCGCAGGTTGCCCTAACAGATGTTGGCAGTAGGTCTGCACGGTTGATGAAACCGGCAAATTATACGTTTGAATGCGAAATACCACCGGTGCGAAAAAGGCATCCACAGCGCTGAAGGTATTTCCTGCTAAAAACGGCCCGCCAAAACGCGTAAGGCCTTCCGTCCAGAGTACATCAAGGCGGGCTAACTCATTGCGTAATGCCGCTGACAGTTCCGGTAACGCTACGCGTACACCACAGCTCATTGCACACTGGTTGCGCAACGCGGTAAACCCCGAGTGCATTTCCGCTGACGCACAGCGGGCCCAGGTGCGGGCCGTATTCTCTTCGGGCCACACGCCGCGATGGCGTTCAGCCAGATATTCAATGATAGCCAGTGAATCCCACACCACCTGATTATCATCGACCAAACAGGGCACTTTTGCCGTCGGGGAAAAGGCTTTGAAGGCGGTTTGCACCGCGCCTGCGCTAAACGGCGTCAGCTGTTCGGTGAAAGGAATATCCAGTGCGGTCATCAATACCCAAGGGCGCAGTGACCAAGACGAATAGTTTTTATTGGCGATATGCAGTTGATACATCGGTAGTGAGGCTCCAGGCAGTTGAGCGGTGGGCGATATCAGTAGGAGTATCATGAAATGCGCATAATGACACGCGGCAGATGAGAGATGGCGCAGGATTGCGTAATTCTTTCAGTTTTTACTAAAGACAATCAGAACAAATACATTATGATTACGCGCTGGACATTTTGACGACGTTACTGACGTCATTTTCAAACCTCACAGGCGCTCCCCGATGACGTGGAGTGCGGCATGCTTGGGCTAGAATAACGAATGAAATGGCTTACCTCTTTGACGATTGCGATTGGCCTGGCCTGCTCCCCGGCCGGTGCGCAACTGACCAATACTGCACCTGTTGCAGCACAAAGTAATGCTGCACAAAACAATGCGGCCCATCAGGCGCAGCGTGATGCCTTTGTCTCCGATCTGCTGCGTAAAATGACCACCGACGAAAAAATTGGGCAGTTACGCCTGATCAGTGTGGGAACCGATAACCCGAAACACGTGATCCGCGAGATGATCAGAGACGGGCAGGTGGGCGCGATTTTCAACACGGTAACGCGTCAGGACATTCGAGCGATGCAGGATCAGGTGATGGAACTGAGTCGCCTGAAAATTCCGCTGTTCTTTGCCTATGATGTGGTGCACGGTCATCGAACCATTTTCCCGATCGCGCTGGGATTAGCCTCTTCCTGGGACATGAACAACATCGCCAAAAGCGCCCGTGTCTCCGCTTATGAAGCCACCGAAGATGGGCTAAACATGACCTGGGCGCCGATGGTGGATATCACCCGCGACCCGCGTTGGGGACGGGTATCGGAAGGCTTTGGCGAAGACACCTGGTTGACCAGCCAAATTGCCCGCGCGGTGGTGAAAGCGTTTCAGGGAGAAGCACCGACTGA
This sequence comes from Candidatus Symbiopectobacterium sp. NZEC135, assembly GCF_025962695.1. Classification (NCBI taxonomy): domain Bacteria; kingdom Pseudomonadati; phylum Pseudomonadota; class Gammaproteobacteria; order Enterobacterales; family Enterobacteriaceae; genus Symbiopectobacterium; species Candidatus Symbiopectobacterium sp. NZEC135. Next base: position 28,757 of record NZ_JAGFPF010000019.1, read on the forward strand.
CCGACATTCACTGATGACCAGCGTCAAACACTTTGCCCTCTATGGCGCGGTAGAAGGCGGACGCGATTACAACACCGTGGACATGAGTCCCCAGCGCATGTTTCAGGATTACTTACCGCCGTATAAAGCAGCGATTGATGCAGGCAGTGGTGGCGTGATGGTTGCCTTGAACTCCATCAACGGTGTGCCTGCAACCGCAAACCGCTGGTTGTTGAAAGATTTACTGCGCGATCAGTGGAAATTCCAGGGGATTACCATCACCGATCACGGCGCAATTAAAGAACTGATGAAACACGGTGTGGCGAGCGATCCACGTGATGCGTCGCGCATTGCTCTGAAATCCGGCATCGCGATGAGCATGAGTGATGAGTACTTTGTGAAGTACCTGCCTGAGTTGGTGAAAAGCGGTGCTATCACCATGCAAGAACTGGATGAGGCTTGCCGCCAGGTACTGAACGTGAAGTACGACATGGGACTGTTTGCCGATCCTTACCGTATGCTGGGCGCTGCCAGCAGCGATCCGGTGGACACCAATGCGGAAAGCCGCTTACACCGTGCCGAAGCGCGTGACGTTGCTAAGCGCAGCCTGGTATTGCTGAAAAACCGCCTCAACATTCTGCCGCTGAAAAAATCGGGCGTGATTGCGGTGGTGGGGCCGTTGGCGGACAGTAAGCGCGATACCATGGGCAGTTGGTCCGCGGCCGGGCTGGCGCGCCAAACGGTGACCGTATACCGCGGCATTCGCACGGCAGTGGGTAATGACGCAACGGTATTCTATGCCAAAGGCGCGAATGTCAGTAATCACAAAGGCATTATCGATTTCCTGAACCAATATGAAGATGCGGTGCAGGTTGACCCGCGTTCACCGCAAGCGATGATTGATGAAGCGGTGGCGGTGGCGAAGAAATCTGATGTGGTGGTTGCGGTCGTCGGTGAAGCGGCCGGTATGGCCCATGAAGCTTCCAGCCGTTCCAACATTGATTTACCCCAGAGCCAGCGCGATCTTATCGCCGCGCTCAAAGCCACCGGCAAGCCGTTGGTGCTGGTGTTGATGAACGGTCGCCCACTGGCGTTGGTGCGCGAAGATCAGCAAGCGGACGCGCTGCTGGAAACCTGGTTTAGCGGTACGGAAGGGGGCAATGCAATCGCCGATGTGCTGTTCGGAGATTATAACCCGTCAGGCAAGTTGCCGATGTCCTTCCCACGTTCTGTTGGTCAAATCCCAATTTATTACAACCACTTGCCCTCTGGTCGTCCGTATACGCCGGAAAATCCCGGCAAGTACACCTCGCATTACTATGACGAAGCCAATGGCCCACTGTATCCGTTTGGCTACGGCTTGAGTTACACCACCTTCAGCGTGTCGGACGTAAGCATGTCCAGTCCGCTGATGAAACGTAACGGCAGCGTGAACGCGAGCGTAACGGTCACCAACACCGGTAAGCGCGCAGGCGAAACCGTGGTGCAGCTCTACTTGCACGATGTCGTCGCGTCTATCAGTCGTCCGGTCAAGGAACTGCGTGGCTATGAGAAAGTGATGCTGCAACCGGGTGAAAGCCGCGTTATCAGCTTCACCATCACGGAAGAGGACCTGAAGTTCTACAATGCGCAAATGCAGCAGGTTGTCGAACCGGGCAAGTTTGAGGTATTTATTGGTCTGGATTCACAACGTGTGAAACAGCAGAGCTTTACGCTGCTCTAACACCTATCGCGCACCAACGATCCTCGGCTTATGCCGGGGATCGCCTTCACTATAGCGGCATCGCGGGTGCGGTGGCATCAACCGCCGTGAACCAGAATGATATAACCGACCAGCATCAGACCGCTAATCCCGCCTAACGTCATCAATGAGAACACGCCGATCATGGCGATTTTGCCGAGGTTCATAAAGTTATCCTTTTGTTAATCGCCATAAATTATAAAGCCTATCGCGTATGAAACAAGCGGCCTGCGCGATTAACGGTGTCAGTCCAGCCATAACGCCAGCAACAGATAACCGCCAAACAGCATCAATATAGCGCCTGCGCCACGTTCAATCAGATAAAGGTAGCGTTGCAACGTCTGCTGTATCCGCTGTTGCCCTATCATCGCTGCCAATGCGATATCCCACAGTAATACCACACTGAACATCCACCCGCCGCTGACGGCTTGTTGTGTCAGCGTGACGGATGGGCCAAGAATACTGGCCATCAGGCTGATATAAAACAGCATATTTTTGGGGTTAAGCAACGAAGAACCCAGACCGAGCAGCAACTGATGTGCCAGTGACGGCACGCGCTGCGCCTCTGTGACTGCTAGCGCGGTGGTGCGTGCCGAGCTGCGCACCAGCTGTGAGCCGATCCACAGCAGATATAGCGCCCCGGCGAGTTGCAACAGAACAAAAGTCTGTGGCATTTGCGAAATGGCTGCACCGCCCATAATGGCTAGCAGGATATAGCCGCCGTTGCCCAGCGCGATGCCGATACAAATTCCGATACTGCCGCGCAGGCGGTGGCGCAGCGCGTAGGCCGCCAGCAAGAAGAAGTCGGGGCCAGGGCTGAGCAAGGCGACAAAATGTGCCAAGGCGAGTGCGGGGAAATGGGCAGGAAACAGGGTATCAATAACCATAACAGTGACCTCAACGAAATAATCGAGGCCAAGTCTAGTGAGCTTGTTGGGCTAATTATTGTCAAATAGTGATCGTGGCGGACGGAGATTCACTCGCTTGCTGATATTGCCCCGGTGTCGCCGCCGTGTGCAGCACAAAGATTTTGTGAAAATGACTTTGATCGCTAAAGCCGCTTTGGTATCCGGCATCGGCCAGCGGTACGCCTTGCTTAATCAGTGTTTTTGCATATTCAATGCGCGCATTATTCAGGAAAGCCATGGGCGTGATGCCGGTATCTTCACGGAAATGTCGTACCAGCGTTTCTCGGCGCAGGTGCAGCTCCTGTGCCAGCGTGGTCAGCGACGGCGATGTTTGCAAATTGCTGAGCAAACGCTGGCGCATATAGCGCGTGGTGGATTGCTCCACGAGTGGCTGCTGTGCAGCGCAGTAACGAGATAGCAGTGTGGATACCAGCGCGTTCAACTGTGGTGTCGCGTGGGTTATATCGTGGCGATAGAGGCTGTTGATCAGTTGCAGTCCATCGCTAAACAGGGCGTTATCTTGCACGCGCACAGGGTGGCAATGGATCGCGGCCACCGGCTGCCCGTACTGTTCGGCTAAAAGCGCCCGACACCAGGCTGCGTCGAAGTAAAACATGTGATAGCTGCGGGTCTGTCCCGGCAGTGGGGTACAACTGTGCGGCGCATGCGGGTCGATCAACACCATATCCCCGGCGTGTAACAGATGGTCTGCCCCGCGATAGTGGCAGACGGTACTGCCCGCCACGACCAGGCCGAGGGAGAGCTGGGTGTGCGAATGGGTTTTATACCCCTGATTGCTACGCCAGGTCGAACGGCATTCAACCTGAGGCAGATGAGGAGAAAACCAATAGGTTTGTTTGACGCGGTACACCGCCGACATGGGAAAGACTCTTTATCACGATTTACTTTACCCTACTGGCTGCATGCAGGTTTGTCGAGGGGAATGGCGGCTGACGTTTGCCGCTGTCTGTGGGACAATAGTCGCAGAATTGGACAGACATAGAGAAGGCATGGCGCTCACCCCCACCATCAAGCAGCAAATCGACCAGTGGTATAAGGCGCTGCAACAACATATTCCTGATTTTATCTCCCGGGCTCCACAGCGACAGATGATCGCCGAAGTGGCGAAAACCCTGGCGGGTGAGTACCCGCGTCACGCAGTGATTGAGGCACCTACCGGCGTGGGCAAAACCTTGTCCTACCTGATCCCCGGTATCGCGATTGCGCGCGCAGAGGGCAAGACGCTGGTGATCAGCACCGCCAACATCGCGTTGCAGGATCAGATTGTCACCAAAGACCTGCCTCTGCTGAAAAAATTCATTCCGGAACTTACCTTTACCGCCGCTTTTGGCCGGGCACGTTATCTCTGCCCACGCAATCTGGCGGCGTTGACCTCCGAGACCGCGCAAGGGGATTTACTGGCATTTCTCAGTGATGAACTGGAACCGGCCAGCAAAGAAGAACGCGGGGCGTGTCTCAAGATGGCGAAAGCGTTTCAAGGGTATGAATGGGATGGGATGCGCGACCATTACAGCCTGACGATCGACGATGCGTTATGGCGCAAGGTCAGTACCGATAAAGCCAACTGCCTGGGTAAAAATTGCCACTATTACCGTGACTGCCCGTTTTTTATCGCCCGTCGTGAGATTGAAAATACAGAAGTTGTGGTCAGTAACCATGCCTTGGTGATGGCGGCAATGGAAAGCGATTCGGTGCTGCCTGCTGCGAAAGATCTGCTGTTGGTGCTGGATGAAGGGCATCACGTGCCGGATGTGGCGCGCGATTCGCTGGAAATGGCAGGGGACATTACCCCGGCGTATGTCAAAGCGCAGATGGACACTGTGATCCAACTGGTGGCGACCTGTATGGCGCAGTTCCCGCCAAAATCGCCGCCACGTCTGACGAATCCTGAACGGTTGACGGCGCATATTGAAGAGATGATCGAGCAGAACGCCGCCTTTGTTGCCATGAGTGAGCTGTTTCTCCAGGGGGAAGGGCAAGAAAGTGACTATCGCTTCCCGATGGGGGTGATGCCGGAAGAGATGCGCCAAGTGTGTGTGCGGCTGCATAAGCTAACGGACGGTCTGCGTGGCTTAACCGAATACCTGTCTCACGATCTCGGCGAGAAAACTGGCAAGCACGATGTAGTGCGGGTTCATCAGGCGCTTTTGCGTATGAGTCGCGCCATGGGCTATCTGGAGAGTAAAACGCAACTCTGGCATCTGGCCGCGCTGGAGAAAGTGTCCAATGCGCCGGTGTCCAAATGGCTGCATCGGGAATACCGCGAAGGGCAGTGGCGGCTATCGTTACACTGTGCGGGAATACGCGTCTGTGACCAGCTCGACCGTCTGCTGTGGCGCAATGTCTCGCACGTAGTGCTGACCTCCGCGACCTTACGTTCCCTGAACAGTTACCAGCGCCTAAAAGAACTCTCAGGTCTGGATGAGGAGGAGGGCGATCGTTTTATTACGCTGGATTCACCTTTCAACCACTGTCAGCAAGGCAAGCTGGTGATCCCCAAAATGCACTGTGAACCCTTGTTGGAAAATGAGGTGCCACATATTGCCGAAATGGCGCGTTTTTTCCGCCAATCATTGGCCCAACAGGCGCACAAAGGAATTCTGGTGTTGTTCGCCAGCCAAAGAGCGATGCAGCAGTTTCTCTCTCAGGTCACCGATTTGCGCTTAATGCTGTTGGTGCAAGGGGATCAGCCGCGCTCGCGCTTGATTGCGTTGCACCGCCAACGCGTAGAGGCGGGCGATGTCAGCGTACTCGTTGGTTTGCAATCTTTTGCCGAAGGGCTGGATTTGAAAGGCGAGCTACTGTCGCAAGTGCATATTCACAAGATTGCCTTTCCCCCGATCGACAGCCCGGTGATCCTGACCGAAGGAGAGTGGTTAAAAAGTCAGAAACGCCATCCCTTTGTAGTGCAAAGCCTGCCTGCCGCTTCATTTAACCTGATCCAGCAGGTTGGGCGTTTGATCCGCAGCCATACCTGTTTTGGTGAAATCGTTATCTATGACAGACGCTTGTTGACCAAAGGATACGGTGCGCAGCTGCTGGCGGCGTTGCCGGTTTTTCCCATTGAACAACGCGATGTGCCAGCCTGAGATAAACATGCTATTTTTGCTGAAAGAGATCGACAGTCTTTTTCACGGGGGAACGCATGGACTTTACCACCATCATCAAAGAGATTGGGCGGGGGAAAAATCACGCACGTGATTTGGATCAGGATGCTGCCTACACGCTATATCGTCATATGCTGCAAGGGGATGTGCCCGATCTGGAACTAGGTGGTGTACTGATTGCCTTGCGAATCAAAGGGGAAGGTGAGGCAGAACTGCGTGGTTTCTATCAGGCGGCCAGTGAGCAGGTGTTGCGCTTGCACGCGCCTGACGGTCGCCCTATGCCTATTGTCATCCCTAGCTACAACGGCGCGCGGCGCCAGCCCAATCTGACCCCGTTGCTGGCGTTGTTGCTGGTTAAATTGGGCTTTCCTGTGGTGGTTCACGGCGTTGAAAATGACCCAACGCGGGTAACCAGCGCGGAAATTTTGCAAGCGCTTGGGGTGAAAAGCGTGAGCAGTGCCAAGGCGGCGCAGTCATTGATTGATGAGGGGTTCCCGGTGTTTATTCCGATTTCAGCGCTGAGTCCCGCCTTGGATAAACAGTTGCAACTGCGCTGGCGCATGGGCGTGCGCAACAGCAGCCATACGCTGGCTAAATTGTTGACGCCGTTTGGCGAGCAAGAGGCATTGCGTTTGACCAGCGTCTCTCACCCGGAATACGTCACTCGGCTTAATCAGTTTTTCCTTGATATCGATACCAGAGCGTTGCTGATGCACGGCACGGAAGGTGAGGTCTATGCTAATCCACAACGCTGCCCTGAAATTCACTTCATTCAGGGGCAACACAGCGTAGTGCTGCAACAGCGTCAGGATATTGTTGTGGCACCGGATAAGTTGCCGATTGCCCGTGATGTAGCGACGACTGCGCGTTGGACAGCGCAGTGCCTGGCGGGAGAAATTGCGGTGCCTTATGCCCTGCGTTTGCAACTTGCTTGCTGTCTGGTCGCTGGTGGGATGTCTCCAACGATGGAACAGGCGGTGGCGACCATTAGCAAACGGTTTGGCTAAAATGCCTGCACGTATAATCTGACGTCATCATTTCAAAAGGTAGGATTAAGAAAGCCTTGTTAAGCCTGACTTTCGTGGTAAGTGAGAGCAGCAAAGCGGCTTGATGTTTACTGACAGACGTTTTGAACGACGCTGGGGTCAATGTTAAAAAGGATGCGTATGCAACAGGCTTTGGACTACTTTAATGCCTTGAATCGTGACTATCTCGCTGTGCATCAAGAGAAAGAAGCGTGTTTTTGGCAACACTATATGGGCATTGGTGATGACAGCGCGGCACAGGTATTCTCTGCCGCAGAACGTGCTTATAAACGCTTCATCGCTGAGCCTGAACGTTTGAAACAACTGCGCGCTTATATCTCGGCCCTTGAATCATTGCCAAACCTGGATCAAGACGCACAGGCGGCTGCGTTACTTCATGGTTTGCAGGGGTGGTATCGTTTTTTTGATTGTAATGTGATTGAAGATCCACAAGCACAAGCGCTGATGGATGAGATTATCGCTGCGGAAAGTGCGCTCTATACGCGGCGAAAAGGCTATGAAGTGACTCACCTGAATGCTGACGGCGTCAACGTTTCTGCATCTTTGGGGGAACTGCTCACCAACCAGGCTACCAACGACAATGAGTCTTATCGCCAAAGTTCACAACAGGCTCTGCGCGATGTGGAACAGTGGTTGTTACACCATGGTTTCCCTGAACTGATTACCCTGCGCAACCGTTTTGCCCGGCAGATGGGGTATCGCAATTATTTTGACTATAAAGTGAATAAAACGGAGCGGATGACCCCAGAGCAGTTGTTTGCCATCCTCGACCGTTTTGAAGCGCAAACGCGCGATGCGAATGCACGCAGTCTGGCTGCACTGGCGAGTGAGAAGGGCGACAGTGCGCTGCAACCGTGGAATATTCGTTATGCCAGTTCAGGGGATGTCACCCGTCAACTGGATCCTTACTTTCCTTTCTCGGCCTCGTTAGAACGCTGGATTAACAGCTTTAAGCGGCTGCACATCGGGTTCAACGGTGCAGAGATGCAACTGGACTTGCTGGTGCGCAAAGGCAAGTATGAAAATGGTTTTATGCACGGTCCGGTTCCTCCCTTTGTGCAAGAAGGGCAGTGGCTGCCAGCAAAAATCAATTTCACCAGCCTGGCGAAACCGGATCAAGTGGGCAGCGGTGCTATGGGCATCAATACCTTGTTTCATGAAGGTGGTCATGCGGCGCATTTTGCCAATATTCGTCAAAATGCCCCTTGTTTCTCACAGGAGTTCCCGCCTACATCGATGGCTTATGCGGAAACGCAATCCATGTTTTGCGACAGCCTGCTGCATGACGCCGACTGGCTGAAACGCTATGCGAAGAATCGCCAGGGCGAAGCCCTCTCCGATGCGTTGATCAACGCTGATATTGCTGTGCGTCAACCGATGCGTGCTTTTAACGAGCGCCACATTCTGCTGGTGCCTTACTTTGAATGGCAGCTTTACAGCATGGATGATGATGCACGCACGCCAGCAGCTATTACACAATTAGCGCGTGACATTGAGCAGCGTATTTTAGGTATTGGTGGTAGCCCTCGACCTACCATCGCCATCCCGCATCTGTTATCGATGGAATCAGCCTGTTCCTACCAAGGCTATCTGCTGGCGCTGATGGCGGTAGAGCAGACGCGGCATTTCTTTCTTAAGCGCGATGGTTATCTTACAGATAACCCGGCCATTGGCCCGGATCTGGCACTGCATTACTGGCGTCCTGGCAACAGCGTCAGCCATGATGACACGCTGCGCAGTTTGACCGGGGAAGGGTTCAATCCGGCTTATCTGGCCGAAGCCTGTAATTTGACTGTTGAGCAGGCGTGGCAGCAAGCACAAGCGGCTATTCAGCATGTCGCCCAGCACCCGCAACCGGAGGCTGATGCCGATTTGAATGCCCATATTCGTATTGTCGATGGTACGCGCATATTGGCAGACAACCGGGATGGCGATAGTGCGATGTGTGAAGCGTTTGCGGCGTTCATTGAACGCGAATACCCGTATATAGCGTGAGTCTCTAAACCGGGTGCGTATCTGGCCGGAGCGTAGTAATTTCGGGCGGTAACGTAAGAGATGGTAACAAAGAAAAGGGGAGCCCGGTAAGGTGCTCCCCTTTTTTAGGGCCCTAGTGGGACAGCATCAGGAGACATGCTGCAAGAACTCACGCAACCGCTCACTGGGAGGGTTGGTGATCAGTTCTTCAGGATCGCCATCTTGGGCGATACGGCCTTTATCAATAAAAATCAACCGTGAAGCGACCTTATGAGCAAATCCCACTTCGTGCGTAACGATGACCATGGTCATGCCTTCGTCCGCAAGATCTTTCATTACGGTCAGTACTTCGTGACGTAATTCTGGATCGAGTGCCGAGGTTGGCTCATCAAACAGCATCAGTTTGGGTTTGACGGCAAGTGCACGTGCAATGGCTACGCGTTGCTGTTGACCACCAGAAAGCTCGGAGGGAAAGTGGTGCGCACGTTCCGACAGACCCACTTTCGCCAACAGCTCCAGTGCCAGTTTTTCGGCTTCCGCCTTGCTGGCACCGCGCACGCGAATCGGGCCAAATGCCACATTTTCCAACGCGGTCAGATGCGGGAAAAGATAAAATTGCTGAAACACCATACCCGCTTCCTGACGGATAAGGCGCTCGTCAACTTTAGGATCGTTCACTTTGAGACCGTCGACAATCAGCTCACCGCTGGTAATTTCTTCCAGCTTGTTGATGCAGCGCAGCAGCGTAGACTTACCGGAACCGGAGGGGCCGATAATCACCACCACTTCACCTTGGTTGATATTCAGATTGATGTCATGCAACACCTTTGTCTGACCAAAGTGTTTAGAAACGTTCTTGAATTCAATCATATAATCTTAAGTTTTCTTTCCAACTGACGCAAAACGAAACTCAGCACCAAAGTAATGACAAGGTAGATCACTGCAACCGCACTCCAGATTTCCAGTGCGCGAAAATTACCCGCAATGATTTCTTGCCCGGAACGCGTCAGTTCCGCCACGCCGATAACGATGAACAGCGAGGTATCTTTGATGCTGATGATCCATTGGTTGCCTAATGGCGGTAACATCCGACGCAACGCCAACGGCGCAATCACATGGCGTAGCGTATCGCGTTTTGATAACCCCAGTGCCAAACCCGCCTCACGAAACCCTTTGTGAATCGACAATACCGACCCGCGCGTAATTTCCGCGATATAGGCACCTGAGTTGATCATGATCGTGACCACCGCAGCCGCAAAGGGATCGATACGCACCGACGTCAGGATCATCGGCAAGGCGAAGTAAATAAACATGACTTGTACAACAATCGGTGTACCGCGGATGATCTCAATAAACACCAACGCGATTTTGTTGGAAATCCAACTCCCGTAGACGCGGGCAAAGCCCGCGACAACACCGATAACCAAGCCACCCAGCAGACCCAGCACGGAAATCAGCAAGGTCATTTTTGCCCCTTCTAACAGAAGAGGCAGAGAAGGCCAGATGGCACTCCAATCAAACTGCATGAACGTTCTCCAGACTGATACGGCAATTATTTCGGTTCAGTGCCGAACCATTTTTTATAAATTTCAGCATAGGTGCCGTTGTCACGCAGCGTTTGCAGTGCTGCATTCACTTTTTCACGCAGTTCGCTGCCTTTCGGGAAGGCGACACCGTATTGCTGTGCCTTGATGGAATCACCTACCGCTTTAAACTGACCGTTGCCTGCTGTTTTGATGAAGTACAGGATATTCGGCGTATCATGCAGTACAGCATCGGCACGACCGACACCTAACTCCATGTAGGCATTGTCAATATTCGGGAACTGGCGCAGTTCTTTGGTCTTGATGTTGGCCTTGGCGTAGTCAACCGAACCGGTGCCACTTTTCACTGCCACCACTTTGCCAGCCAGATCCTGCTCACCCTGAATGCTGGTGTTGTCTGATTTTACCATGACCAGCAAGCCGCTGTTGTAATAACCCTCAGAAAAATCGACGGCGCGTTTACGTTCTTCGGTAATGGTGATCCCAGCCAGCGCCAAATCAACGTTGCGGGTTTGCAGGGCAGGAATAATACCTGCGAAATCCATCGGTTTCAGGGTGTATTCCAGTTTCAACTCTTTCGCGATAGCATCCCAGAGATCGATGTCAAAGCCGACGTATTTATCGCCTTGCTTGAACTCAAAAGGAACAAACGCTGTGTCTGTGGCAACGATGAGAGGCTTGTCCGCCGCGTAGCTGGAAACGCTCATGGTCAGCGCCAGCGCTGCCAATGAGGCCTTAAGTAGTGATTTCATCCGATCCTTCCTAATTAGCCGTTTGTGGGAAGCCTGTTTCAAGCAGGCACTACTAATAATAGTATTTAAGGAAAAAGCTGTAGAAACAGAGTGTTATATTTTATAACTCTTTGTTTTTATTCAGTGTCGCCAATGCACGCAAACGTCGCCTCCGGCACGGGACGCCGCTATGAATAACTGATTATGCTGCGAGACACAACCGTTGATTGTGTTTGAAGGGATAAAAGCTAACTTTTTGTACGAATTTTAAGAGGAAAATGTATGAATGGCAGGATAGATAAACCACAAGGGAAAAAGTAAGCCACCACGAACGCTATGCCGCGATGGCCTGATGTTATCTATTTATAGCATGCCACAGTTATTCTGCGATGTTGGCTTCGATAAACCACAGGAATTTATCCAAGTCGCGAGAAGCTGCTGTTAACATATCCGCACTGTCTTCATCGTCTGTTTTCGCAATAGCATTGCGCACTTCATTCGCGACAACGCTGTAACGCTCCGCCAGCGCTTTCAGATGATCCTGTACACTGTGAATATTGGTCGGATAGCTCTTTAGCGAGGTTTCTTTATGAATGACCTGCACCGTACCCAGTGCAACGCCACCCAGTTGTACTACGCGCTCTGCCAACGTATCCAGATGGTCAGTCAGGGCGGTACGAAAGCCGTCCAGCATTTCGTGTACGGCGATGAAATTGGCACCGCGCATGTTCCAGTGGGCTTGCTTGGTGATCAATGACAAATCGATTAAATCGACAACTAACTTGTTCAATAGCTTGATGGTAGACGTTTTGACGTGCTCATCCAGATTATTGCGTGTATAGATGAGGTCGGATGCAGCTGCTTTTACCAATTTAGCCGTAGCCATAAGGTATCTCCTACTGACAAATGAAATAATAATCTGACTGCTCAATGGAGATAACTATAGCAGAGTTCGAAACCGACAATAACAAGGTAATACCTATTATAGAAATTGTCCTTGTATTATGCAGGTGTATGTCTTCTTGATTGATTTTATTATAGAAAGTGCACGTCATTATTACAGTAAATAACGATAATAAATGAGAATTATTTGGCTGTTGTACTAACCTGCGCCTATTAAGATACCGGTGTCATCCTTGATGCGATATATCTGAAGTGGTTCTTCTCTTGCGGTAGCAGGTTGCCTGCAAGAGAAGAAATACGATTGAATTCAGAAAGGCGTGTGTGTCAGCCTTGCGTGCTATCGGTGATGCGTGCTCGTTTTGCCGTGAGGGTCGCGCCGAGGGAAGCGGCGATGATGCAAAACAGCGCTAACCATTGCGTCAGCAACAGGTGCTCTCCGAGAAACAGAATCCCGGATAGGGCTGCTATGGCTGGTTCCATGCTCATCAACGTGCTGAAGGTCTTGGCGGGGAGACGGGTCAGTGCCATCATCTCCAGCGAGTAGGGCAGTGCCGTGGAAAGAATGGCAATGGCGATGCCAAGCGGCAGAATGGCAGGGGAGAGCAATGAGGTATCTGCAAAATAGGCCCCTAATGGGCAAAACACGATGGCCGCAACCAATGAGCCAATTGCCACTGTCGCCGGACCATGGTTAGCGCCAGCGCTTTTTCCAAACACAATATATAACGCCCAGCAGGCACCTGCGCCGATGGCACAGAGTGCGCCTTGCATATCGACGTTGGCAATGTCGTTATCCAGCGGTAAGAGAAACCACATACCGGTTAGTGCCAAAAGAATCCAAAGGAAATCAAGCGCCCGGCGCGACGAGAAAATGGCTACAGCGAGCGGGCCGGTAAATTCGAGGGCGACCGCGACACCCAGTGGAACCGTGCGAATAGAGAGATAAAACAAAAAGTTCATGCCGCCGAGGGTCAGGCCGTACAGTATCAGCGGCAATCGATTCCCTTGAATACGCATGCGCCACGGTTTAAAAACAAGGCATAAAATCAACGCACCAAGCCCAAGGCGCAGCGCTGTGACGCCGGGAGCCCCTATCAGAGGAAATAGGTTTTTCGCTAACGCAGCCCCACTTTGGATGGAAAGCATCGCAATCACGATAAGAAGAACCGGCAGCAGCGTCGAGCCGCGCAAAGCAGAGAAGGTCATCCTTTGGGCCTTGATAAGCAGGGAAGAAGTCACGATGGTGTGGGAATAAATACCCATAAATTAGGGGTATTCCACACTAATCTATTGTAAATGATTTGTCGGCATTGCGCTTACTTTAATTGACTTTTATTTACGATATATTTATTTGCAGTGCGGAATGCATCTCGGTCTGTATATTAACTGAACGCGTAATTAAGATTTTTCTGTATTTTACTGCCGGGTGGAAATTAATTTTGGTTTTGTGGTCATCGTTTTTTAATGATTAAAAATCATAGCCTTATGCGTTTATTGAAAATATTTGTTACATCTATAGGCGGTTTGATAAATATTTAATGCGCAGCACATCAGGTTTTTTTTGTTATATTAATCCTGCTTAAACTTCTTTCATAAGATGAATTCGAGGCAGTATATGAAAAAATTTGCGTGTCTTTCCGCACTGGCTTGCGTATTTGCAGTAAGCGCAGGTTCCGCATTCGCCGGCCAAAGCACCGTATCCGCCGGTTATGCTCAGGGTGATGCCCAGGGCGTGGTGAACAAAGCGAAAGGTTTTAACCTTAAATACCGCTATGAGTTTGACGACAGCCAGGTTGGCGTAATCAGCTCCTTCACCTACCTGGAAGACAGCCAGTCCAACGACGGTTACTACAATAAAGGCCAATACATGGGCTTTACTGCGGGTCCGGCTTACCGTATCAATGATTGGGCAAGCGTCTATGGCGTGATTGGCCTGAGCCACGGTAAATACACTTACAATGCGGCAGACGGTACTGACAACAACCATAACGATGATTATGGTTTCACCTACGGTGCAGGTCTGCAATTCAACCCGATTCAGGACGTTGCCCTGGATGTTGGTTATGAGCAAAGCCGTATCCGTAGCGTCGATGTTGGCACTTGGGCGGTTGGCGTAGGCTACCGTTTCTAAGCGTGTCGCGCGGTCAGAATATCGAGCCTGAACCGCAATATGATGCTCTATAAAAATCCGCCATTATTATGGCGGATTTTTTTTGTCTACGGCACGGAGGGTCGACGAGGGGAGTAATAATTATTATCTTGACGTTAAGGTAATTTGTGCAAAAATACGCACGAAGAACGTAAGCGTTCGTCTGCATTTTTAGTAACGCCATCCTCAGCACGAAGAAAACCATCACAGGATCATTTTATGCCCGTTTCCCCCAGGCACTCACGCCACTTTCTGTTTATCGCCATTCTACTGCTCGGGATAAATCTGCGCCCGATTCTGGCGGTGGTGGGCCCATTGCTTGAACAAATTCAACAGACTACTGGTCTGGACGACAGTCAGGCCGGCCTGTTGACGACGCTGCCTATTCTGGCAATGGGAATTTGTGCGCTTTACGGCGGCTGGTTGCAACGTCACCTAGGGGAGTATCATGGCATTCTGCTCGGCATTACCATCATTACGGTTGCTTGTCTGGTGCGCTTTCCTTGGGATACGCGCATTGGGCTGTTGGTGAGTGCTGCACTCGGCGGGGTAGGCATTGCGCTGATTCAGGCATTAGTACCGTCGTTTATTAAGCGCTTCTTTCTTCAGCGCAGCAGCCTGTTGATGGGGCTTTATACCACGGGGATTATGGCCGGGGCCGCCGTTGCTGCGGCAACGGCCTCGCCGCTGTCGGGTATCACTGGCTGGTCGGGGGCGCTGGCATGTTGGGGGATCGTTGCCTTTATCGCACTGTTGGTCTGGCGCAAAGCGCCGTCTTCACGTGAGGAGCACGAGCAGAATGCGATTTATCGTCCCGCGCCGCACGGGATACAACATTGGGCCTTAATGCTGTTCTTTGGGATAGGGACGGGGGCTTATACACTGGTACTCGCTTGGCTGCCACCCTATTACATGCAGTTAGGGTGGAGTGCCGCGCAAAGTGGCTTTTTGCTGGGGGGATTAACGCTGACTGAGGTGTGTGCCGGGTTGGCCGTTTCCGCAATGATTTCACGCTTTCCCGACCGACGTGTGCTGCTGGTGCCAATACTGGTATTACTGCTGTCAGGCATGATACTGCTGTTGATGGCACCGCTGTCCTTGGCTTTTGTCGCGATGATCCTTCTTGGAATGGGTATCGGGGCGCTGTTTCCTCTTTCGCTAATTGTTGCACTCGACCACGCTACCAATGTGCAAGAAACGGGGCGATTGATGGGCTTTGTTCAAGGCGGAGGTTATATCCTGGCGAGCGTGATGCCGACGCTCGCGGGAGTCATTCGACAGCACACCGAAGGGTTGGAGCAAGCCTGGACGATCATGGCATGGGGAGTTGTTGTGCTTATTGTGATGGCATTTCGCTTTCGGCCATTAAGCGCTCGCAAAACGCTCGGGCGTTAATGTGGTGTCGAGCCAATAACGTCTATCGCGCGTTAAGCGGCGGGAGGTCGGTAGCGCCACAGCCACCGGCCGCTGACCATACGGCGATAATACAACAGGCCGCGCACGATCCAGTCAAAGAACATGCCCATCCACACGCCGATAACGCCAAAACCGAGCCAGATACCGAGGATATAACCCGCTACAATGCGGCATCCCCACATGCTGGCCATGGCTACCCACATGGTATAGCTGGCGTCTTTTGCCCCCTTCAACCCCGCAGGCACTACCCAGGCGGCTGCCCAAAAGGGGGTAAAGAGTGCGTTCAACCACAGCAACTTCTTGGCAACCTCAATAACTTCGGGCTCGTTGGTATACAGTGATGACAGGAAACCTGCCGAAGGGATTGACGATAAGGCGAGGATGCATAAACCGATATTGGAAAGCACAAAAATATACTGTAACTGGCGAATCGACTGAAAAATCTGCCCTTTGCCTAAGCGTGTTCCAACGATGATGGTGGCTGTCGACCCGAGGGCATTGCCGGGTAGGTTGATCAGTGCCGCGATAGAAAAAGCGATAAAATTTCCCGCGATAACTTCTGTGCCCATTCCGGCGACAAACCGTTGTGTGATCAGCTTGCCCAGATTAAACATCACGGATTCCACGCTGGCAGGAACACCGATGCTTAACACTTCATACAGAATCGTGTAGGTGAAAGGCGCAAAATAGGATTTGAAAGGGATGCGCAGTGCACCGTTAAAGCCGTGCATTAACGTAAGAATGACAAACACCGCACCGATATAGCGTGACAGCGTCGTGCCGATACCTGCACCATAGAACCCCAGACCATCCCAGGAAAAAATCCCGTATATCAGCACGCTACTGATCAGAATGTTCAGGATATTCATGCCGATATTGATGAACATCGGTAGCTTGGTATTCCCGGCACCGCGCAGTGCCCCACACCCGACCAAGGCAATCGCCATTGCCGGGTAGCTCCACCCTGTTTGCCGCAGGAACACCAACGCCAACGCTTTGACATGTTGGTCTGCCGATCCGGCGATCAGATTAATAATGGCTTCACCGGCCAATTCAATCAGCAGTACCAACAAAAAGGAGACCAGTACCAGCAAAGACATGGACTGACGCGTTGCTGAACGGGCCTGTTTGCGATTGCGTTGGCCCAGACTGAACGCAACTACGACCGCGGTGCCCAGAGCAACAGCGGTAAAGAAAGCAATGATGAGCATGTTGAAACTGTCGGCCAGGCCCACGGCGGCCATGGATTCCTTGCCCAACCAACTGACAAGAAAGGTGCTGAATACCCCCATCAACACCACGCATAGCCCTTCAATAAAAATGGGCACGGCTAATGGTGTGATCTCGCGCCAGAGCAGAACACGGTTTGAGTGCCGCTTTTTATACCAATCCGTTTGGTGATATCTATTGACTAATCGAGAGAAGTTTTTCATGCACCGCTTTGAAATTATTCTGAATAAGACCAGGTTGCGCAACAGCGACATTGCGATAACGCTACCTGCTGGTGTCATCACGCAAAGCCGCGATAGTGTGTCTTGTTTTACTACTGGAAACGTTGATCTGGCTAATGATCGCCCCCAACAGTACGTCAGATGCAGAAGAAATCTGAAACAGTGGACCGATTTTTAATAGAGTAACAGCCAACCGAAAGATGCTCCAGCCCTGGTCACACTTTTCAGCGAAAACACTTGATTTGTTTTGATAGTAATTTTAGTATTCTCTTAATTAAGTATATTCTAAAATAAGTGATGATGCCAAATACAGTAGGTGAATTGCAGCGGCGTGCCCATGACGCTGCGTTGTTGTTAAAAGCGATGGCGAACGCCAATCGTTTACTGATCCTTTGTATGTTGGTTGAGGGGCAGCAGGTGAGTGCTGGCGTACTTGGGCAGGCTTGCGGCTTGAGTCCTTCTGCCACATCGCAGCATCTGGCGCGTATGCGTTCTGAAGGGCTGGTCATTGCACAGCGCGAAGGCACCACCATCTATTACGCGATTGCTAACCACGATCTGGAACGTATTATCACGACACTCAAAGACATTTACTGTCCTTGAAAGAGAGGAATACCATGGTAACGTTACCCTACCTTTCCCCTATCGAAGCTCGGCAGCGCCAGTCTGACGGGGCGTTGATGGTTGACATTCGCCAGACAGATGAATTCCAGCGTGAGCATATTCCGCAATCACGTCTGTGTTCGCTGGGGGAGCATGCCAATGCATCGCCGGGAATAGCACTACCTGCAAATAAAACGGTTATTTTTTACTGCCTATCGGGAGCGCGTTGCGAACTGCATGCACAACAGATAGCAGCACTCATTCCCGGGCAACGTGCATTTTTGCTGGAAGGGGGGCTCAACGCCTGGAAAAAAGCGGGTTTGCCGGTTGAAGTCGATCGCTCGCAACCGCTGCCTGTCATGCGTCAGGTACAAATTGCTGCCGGCGGGCTGACACTGATAAGCGTTATCTTGGGGTACACGTTGCACCCGGCTTTTTTTAGTGTCGCCGGCTTCATCGGTGCAGGATTGGTGTTTGCCGGTGTCAGCGGATTTTGCGGTATGGCCAGATTACTGATGCACATGCCTTGGAATAAGCGCAGTGGTCTTAATCGCTAAAACAGTGGTCTGGTGCGTTAATCCGGGTGGTTTCAGATAAAAAAAACCCCGACTGGAGTCGGGGCAAAGGTATCTAGAACCTTACTTATAAGGCGGAACGGAGTATATAATTTAAAACGCCGTTCATACAATATAAAACGGCGTTTTGTTTTTTGAGATTGTGACGGCTATCTTGCTTTGACATTCGGTCACGTCAGGCTCGGTTTGCTCAGCAAGGTCAGCGACATAGGACCAAGGCTAGAGTGACGCTATTTTTACCGAGCTCTCATCGAGACGCGTAGCATCCAATACCTCTTTCAATTCGACATTATCCCCCTCAATAGAAATACAGCGAAACAGGGTGCGATCTTCTATCAACACTTCCGCTTCATGCAGGTTACGGGTAAACCCACTGATGGCGTGTGCAGCATGGGTGACATGGATTTTGTACAAGGCTTGATGAGGTCCTTTACCGGCCTTGTGGGCCATTGCGATCTGCTTATCAGCGGAGGTGGATAGAAACTTTTTAACCAGAAGGGTATCTCCGGGTTTTAAAGTAGCCCGTAGCTCCGGAGATAACTCGCCGCCGCGATATACCACACCGTGAAAACGGGGCAGTTTATTCAGCAACGACCGTATATTTGTCACCATTTGCAATGATTGTTCAGCGAACATCGGACTCAAAAAGTCCTCAGGCATGTCAAGTTCAAGATACTCATTGATCATGTCAGAAACATTGCGCGTGTAATCGCTAATGGCGCGCCGTTCGGCGGCGTTTGTCTGGTATTGCCCTCCATCGCGTTCTCGATAGTCGTTATAGAGGCTAGCGGCTGGGCGGGAAGCGCCTAGTGTCTCCATTATCGCTTCTGTTGGTGTGTGTATATACTGTTCACCCTGCACTTGGCTGAATTGAAATGTGGCAATCTGTTTGCGGCGTCGAAAAGAAGATAACAACCCCGTTCTTTTCCGGGCATAGATGGTAAACACATTCTCCTTTTCTTTTATTCTGAAAAACCGGTCATCAGAACCGATATATTTGTTACCTTCAATATTAATAAATAAAGCCGGGTGAGTAGGGTCTCGGCCAATGATCATGGCATCTTCTTTGGTCAGCCCCTTATTTCTGTTCCGGGCGAGCGCTTCTTGAATTGACACTGATAGACGAGTACAAGATGCGCCTGGCGATCGGCGAGCACGGCATTCTGTATACCTAACGCGCTCAAGGGGATGCTGCTTTCTTTCTACGTAGCTGCCATCAAAAAAAACGATTTCGCGCTCGTCATCAAGAATATACATGTTTTGAACGGTGCCGGGGCGGACCGTATAAAAACGGTTTTCAATGCAAATTGCCAATTTCTCGGTTGCAGAATGGGGATCTGAATAGCGAAAAATGCCCTGCGCATTGGGTTTGGCTTTAGAAAAAAGGGCGTTATCCAGTTCGGGAAGGCGGTGTGTGCTTAGGCTAATCTGCGGCGTGGCTGACAGTATATCCTCTTCGGGCATATTGAGGTTGAAGTGTTCAAAGGAGAGGTTTTTTTCAAGCACTGCCGAGCGACTTTCTTGTGCCAGTGAGTTTTTTATTTTATCAATAAATTCATAGCCATCGGTGTTAAAGCGACTGACCTTGTCCAACGTTATCATCAGAACAAGATTGACGATATCGTTCGATACCTTGTTCCATTCTTGTTGCCTCTCCGCGCTGGTATCGCCTTCGAAAGCGTGTTCGAGATGCAGTGCCAGTGCAGCAAGGGGCGTGATTGGATTGGGCAGAATGGCAGAGGCATCAATATCTCTTTCCCAGATGTCACGAATGACTTCGGCATCTGATTTGACCCGTGTATCCAGATCGCTGAAAAAACGTTCACGCTGCCTGTTTGCCATGGAGGTGAAGAATGCTGAGGGAGCAATAATCATGCGCTGTGCACCTATTTTATTTTTATCCCGTTCGCGATTCACACTATTGCATTGCGACGTTAACCAATTATCTATACCTGAGTAGATGACCCCATCCTGCCGATCTTTGAGTGAAAAGTGAGATGTAATACTTTCTTGGCGGGTTTTATTATGACAACTATCGAGTACCCAATTTCGCATATCGTCTATACGGTTAAACTCAGCAAATTTATTTTCAGCTCTTGGTAGATACAGCGTAATCCGGCTATCGGTGCTATTGTAAAAAATAATAAGGTCAGCAGCGTGATAGCCATTAATATCAAACACTGAAACCGTTACATTGCCATTTTTAGTCAACCCAGTCCCTGACAATAAGTCCGATAGAGCACGGTGAGTGAGTGGTTGAGATGTGAGGTTGATAATAAAATCGATGAAATTTTTTTTGCTATGGATACCTTTGTTATCAAATATGTGAGTATAGAAGGTTCGTGCTTGTTGATAAAAATTGATATCCCACACTAACTGGATGAATGTGGTTGGCAGTAATGGAACCTCGTTTTCCCTGCCAAAGGTATTTGCCATATCGGGCGAGACGCGATAAATACCGGATTGACTGTTTACAGAAACCAGATGCTCCTGGGCGTCAGCGGGAAAATTTCGTAGCAGATAACTTGATAATGTTCCGTATTCTATCGGTTTACCTGAGAAGCACCACCCTGTGAAGCACTTTGAACAACTCATTGCTGAATTAAATAGCATAAAGTAATTTTTATCTGGATCGATGTCCAGATTGAATTTCTCCTTGAGGTTTTTCTTCATGATTGAAGACGCCAGAGTTATTAAAGGAGGTTTTTTTTTCTGGTAATCATCATAGAATTTCTTCAATGACAGTCTTGCATTATCAAAAAAAACATCACCTCTCTTTTTATCTGTCGTATAGTAAGTTTTTTCATCATTAGTGATGATGCCCGTTTTGCCAAACACATAGATCTTTTCGGGCAAGGACATTGTTGAATGTGTTACTTTGTCAGCTATTGAATAGGCTGCTTCTCTGATCTCTCGACGGTTTTTTTTTCGTTATTATCGGCATGGTGCCGGTAATCTGGTGTAGCCGCCACTTTGACGGGTAAACGTTCATTTAACGGCAGCAGTGTTTGGTTATATTGTCCTAATGGCTGTGGAGGCGGGGAGATATCGGTATTTTCGCCCGCAAGTACTGTGTGTGCACGAACGTGATTCAGTAATAGTATAAAGCATATTATTTTTTTTAATTGTAAACGGCGTTCTCTGTGCTGACAAACGTGATATGAGGGTACGATATCTTTGATATTCAGCGTGAGTGATTTTTTTTGAATCGTATTATTTACGGTGTTTGATACTCTCTTATTGCACCGTCTTTCGTTTGCTTCCATTTTACCATGATGATAATTCCCTATGCTCATTCTATGTTGATTTATGGTTATTGCCATTAAGGGGGATCTCCTTTTAAGTTAGTCATAGACACGGTGACCAGTGGAAATACGCAAAGTAAGATTTTCTTGGCTGTGTGATAAAACGATCATAGCGTTTAGGTGAAAAGAAAAAAAACCATTTTCGCTTTTTCCTCGAGCGAATAGGAGATGATGATTACTGTTGCTAACCTGATAATGCCTTATGGAAATAATCCGCAATGAAACTGTTAGCGCAGTGGTATATGACAGATGAATCGCCTATGATGGCATCTGGTTAACCACTTTATGTCCTGTCCATGACTATTTCTGTTAAAAATGATTATCACATTGAGCCATTATTGAGCGAATGGCGCACCTTGGTTGAAATCACACAACCAGAAGCCCATACACTGTTGATATCTCTGAGTGATGATGAAATACGCTATCTGGTAGACCGCTTTTATGATTACATGCTTAATGACGAGCATGCACATCGCTATCTCAATACCCGGCAGGTCACAGAACAGTTAAGTATCAGTATGTTTCACTGGTTGCGCAGCGTGTTGGGCAGTTCTCAACAAGATTTGGCTGCGCTACTCGCCCAACAGCACCATGTGGGCGTTGTGCACGCACGTATTGGCCTCCCTATTGATTTGGTGGCGCGCGGGGCCCGTAAATTAAAAAACGATCTTTATCCGCTGTTAACCAACAAAGGGGAACAATCCCCGTTTGTAATCAATAGTGCACTTTGTTTTAGCGGATTAGCGATGGATACCGCTCTGGAAGCGATGACCATAGCTTATTCCCCCACCTATAAAAATGCCATGCGCGATCAGGAACGATATCGCGTATTGAGTGTGTATGATGACGTTAGCGTAGAACGCGAAAGGCAGTTAGGTGCGTTAATGAACTGGGAAAATCAGTTTATTTATCACGTGGCGACAGAATTACCCTTGGCCGACATTACGCGCCTGGGGCATTCGGAATTCGGATTATGGTTCTCACACAAAGGAAAGCACCTGTTTGGTTTTCCCGATCTGTTGCGTGAAACGGATACCTTGATCGACAAGGTTGACAGTGAAATTGGCATCGCCGCATCAGGGCTGGCCTCTCAGGCGGAGGTGCGCATGCGTCTATTACGCAATGTGCGACAACTGACCGGGCAAATTACGCTGATTATCACTTCCCTGTTTGACGAACTGGTCAAGTTTGAAAACGGCAAGGATCCTCTGGCAAACCTGCTAAACCGGCGTTTTATTCCAACCATCATGCGTCGGGAAATCGCTTTGGCGACCAGTACCAGAAAACCCTTTACGCTAGTAATGATGGATGTGGATCATTTTAAACAGGTAAACGATCGCTACGGTCACGACACGGGCGATGCAACGCTGAAAAGTATTTCATCCATGATTTACGATCACGTTCGTAGCAGTGATTATGTCTTTCGCTATGGTGGTGAAGAGTTCATGGTGCTGTTGGTGGAAACATCGCTGCATCAGGCGAAGGTGATCGTCGATACGCTGCGTGAAAAGGTGGCTTCTACAGCGATCAACGCCTTCGGTAGCCAATCATTTTCCGTTACCCTCAGCATTGGGGTGGCAGAGTTTGATTATCACCCTGATTACCAGCGGCTGATCGATAACGCGGATGCAGCGCTCTACCACGCCAAGACCAGCGGGCGTAATCGGGTCAAATTACACGGACGAGACCCGATTTATTCGTAAGGGCCATGCTTCATGTCTATGGGCAGCATTAGTGTATCGGCTAGCATCGAAAGCGGCAGATCGATAATCACCAGGTATTTCCACCAGCGATCTTTGAGCAGCCACTGAACGCCAGGATAGTATTGGTGACCCTGGCCTTGTCCTTTGACCGTTCGGCTTATGATGCTGCCGCAGCCAGAAAGTTGGCTGGTGATGATGAATGCAATCAGGAGTCGTTTCACGGGATAAACTCGATTAGCCACTGAGTGGTGAGAGTGTGATGAGGTATAGTCTACCTGATAATTATCGCGATGTGAGGTAGTGGCCCGCAGTCAACAGACGTTCAATGCATCTTGCGTCTGCGTTGCTCTTTTTCTTCATAACTGGCTCTTGTGTAGTCTATGTGATGCCCCTCGAGCACCAACACCGCGTTTTTACTGCCTTGCCGGTGTTGAATGAGGTCCGCACACACGCAAACCTCATGGTTATCAAACAACGAAGGCGATTCGTTGCAATGGCCTGCGAAGCTTCAATGGTGTTGATTGCCGAGTGTTATCGCTTTTATTCAACCCACTTCAGGCCAGAATCCGTGATCTCAATATTTTCAGTATCACACTCTGAACCATCTGTGTAATTGCAGGTGCTGACCATCAGGAGAGATACCGTTGGATTTTTACCACAGGTCTTTCCGTAAGCTTCATTGGACAATGTACGCGATTCGTTGGGTTGAATGGGTTTACTGAAACTGAAATGCGCGGCATCACAGCGGAATTTGCCCTGTTCATTTTTGACGGTGATATAGGCTTCGAATCGCTT
The DNA here is from genome assembly GCF_025962695.1 of Candidatus Symbiopectobacterium sp. NZEC135. Taxonomy (NCBI): domain Bacteria; kingdom Pseudomonadati; phylum Pseudomonadota; class Gammaproteobacteria; order Enterobacterales; family Enterobacteriaceae; genus Symbiopectobacterium; species Candidatus Symbiopectobacterium sp. NZEC135. The sequence goes on from NZ_JAGFPF010000019.1 coordinate 52,708, forward strand.
TAGTGGGCTGCTTTGCAGATTTTTTACGGTATAACTGCACGCACAACCCCCCTGTGTATCCTTGAGTTTAGCCTCGGTGATCGCCAACATTTTGGTTTCCGATTGCTCTGCTGTTTCTGTTGCATGAACCCAAGTGGGCGCCACTAAAGATACCGTAAATAGCGCCAGTAGAATGCGTTTCATTATATCTTCCCTGTTGAAATGATTAGACTTTATGTCTAGGTGATTATAGGGAAATAGGCAGTAATGTTGAATGTATAAAGCCAGCAATGCGCTGATATGGCTTTTTATTCTGTTAGTTTTTTATTGTTTAGGGGGTTCAACTTTTGTGCGGTGGGATGCATTTGAATGAGCGGATGATACGCTGTCATTCAGTGTGTAGGGTTCGGTGTAAGGTTTTATTTTATAGTTCAATTTATTTGAAAGATGATAACAGTTTTCTCTGATATTCACCTCTGAATGATGGCGCTATGATTTATCCCATCAAAGGCAAACGGCCTTTACATCAAACATCGAACAGAAGGGTTTATATCATGAACGTTATCAAAAAATTTGCCGCAGTTGTTGCTCTTGGCCTGGTGTCTTTCGGTAGCTTTGCTGCACAGGACATGGGTACTGTGCAAGTGAGTGGTGCAGAAACGCTGAGCGCCTTTGAAGCTCAGGTAGCAGCAAAAGCGGAAGCGGCAGGCGCATCTTCCTACAAGATTGTTTCTGTTGTTGGTAACGATCAACTGCGTGGTACGGCAATCCTGTACAAATGATTTCGGGATTGTTGGTGGGATGGCAAAAGAAAGGGAGCGAAAGCTCCTTTTTTTGTTTTGTGCGTGCCTGTTCAACGCGCGCCGTCTGGCATGTAACCCCAGTCAAATTTCAGGCATAAAAAAACCAACCGTAAAAGGTTGGTTTTCTTGGGATTATTTGGTCGGCACGAGAGGATTTGAACCTCCGACCCCTGACACCCCATGACAGTGCGCTACCAGGCTGCGCTACGTGCCGACGCTATGGGGCGCTATATTACCGTCTCCTGAACCGATTGCAATAGCCAGCTGGCGCGATCGCTTTAGATTTAGGCAGTTAGTTGGCAATAAATCGCCTTTCGCTGGTCAGTACCTGTAACAGCAGCGGTAAACTTGGTTTCTCATCACGCAATTTTTCACCGTCGCTGTTGTAGGCATCGTAGCTGCCATTGGCTTCCAATTGAATGATCTGCTCTGGCGTTGTGATTAGCAACGCACCGCGGTTGCCGTTCACCAACCAGTTATTACGTCGCTGTGCTGCAAACAGGTCTTCTCCTTGCGCGTAATCCGTGGCGGACGTTTTGACATGCAGCAAACGTTGCATCAGCGTGACCATAACGTCTTTTTGATCCGTCATTTTGCTGATGGTTTGCGCCGGTGTACCCGGCCAATGCACCACCAGCGGGATCTGCCACTGTGAGCGACGGTAGCGGCTGCCTTTGTCCTGTTCGCTGGATTTTGCCGTAATAATCACCACGGTATTATCCAGTTTGCCTTGGCTTTGCAACGTATTCAGTATTGCACTGATGTTTTGATCGGCGGCTTTAGCATCCGTTAAGGCTCGGGCGCCATTGCTGCCAAGCTCAATATAAGAGAACCACGGCGATGTGGGCTGCGTACCGGTTTCCAGCCATGTCTGCCACTGTTGAACGGTATCAACATCACGTTGAATTATCGGTGCTGAAAGCGAAAAATCTGACAACAGTGCCTGGCGATAAAGCGGGTTATCGAAGCCGTTGCTTGAGAACAGACCAAATTGATAGCCCTGTTGGTTCAGAGAACTCATCAATGCGGATGGCGTGCGCGCACTCAATACCCCATCCATGTAGGTGGTCGAGATGCCATAAAACAGGTTGAACAAGCTGCTTTGTGTATTCTGGCTGACATTGAAATGGTTGCTAAAGTGCACATTTTCTTCTGCAAAACGCATCAACTGCGGCATACGGGTGAGCGGCAGTTGGTCTGCCACCACAATCAACAGATTGTAGCCGCTGCCGGCATCGCGGAACTGAATAGTGTTCAGTGGGTATTCCAGCGTAATCGCCTCAGGGTTGCCCTGTAGCGCAATACGACGCTCATACGCTTGTGCGTCCAGCAGGCCATGTTTTTCCAGAAAACGTCTTGCTGTCATCGGATAGGATAACGGCAATGTCGCGCGCTGCATGGTGATTGGGCGATAGAAGTTGGCATCAGCCCAGATATACATCATATGCGAGGCGAAAAACGCACTGATAAACACTGCGGCGACCGGCATGCCAATGCGGTGACGGTTCAGGCTCCGCAGTTTTTGCCAGCACCAGGTGCCAAACAGCATCTCAACCATGAAAATCACGGGGATGCCGATAAACATCAGTTGCCAGTCACGGGCCAGGTCGCTTTGCGCTGGATTGATCACCAGTTCCCAAACGGTGAGGTTCAAGTGCAGGTGGAAGCGGCTAAACACCTCCATATCCAGCAACAGCAGCGTCAGCCCTGCGGTTGCCAACGCCGCAGAAAGAAAACGCAGCAAACGCTGAGACATCACCACGAACGTCAAGGGAAAGACAATCAATAGATAGGCGGCGAAAACAATAAAACTAAAGTGCCCCAACCAACTGACAAGAGCATAGCTACGGCCAAGTAACGACGAGGGCCAATCCGCTACGAACAGATAGCGGCTGCCCACCCCCAGACTCAACAGGATATTAAATAGCGCGAACCAATGCCCCCAACTGATCATCTGGGAAACTTTTTCGCGATAGTTGTGACGGTTGCTTACCATAGCCTCTGGTCGGTGTTAGTGCGCGTTATGGGTAGTGATGGATGCCTGCAACGCATCAGCAAAAGAACGAGCCAATACCTGACGCTGCCCCGGTGCTACGCTGGTGTTGATAAGGTTGGTGACCATGTTGCCCAAAACCATCAAGGAGAGGTCAGTGGGGGCATGGTGTTTTTCCAATACGCTTACCAATTCGGAAAGCACTTGTTCGACGAGTTCGTCACTGTAACGGGATAATTGTGCCATAAAAGGGCGATTCTCAAGCTGATAAAGGGGAATATCTTACCGTAACGACCTGACGTTTTCCGCAATTTTATCATTTTAGCCTCAACCTCTGGCGGCGGGAGGCTTTCTCTTGCAGGGGACCTGCGTTGGTGTTTGAATACGCTCCTTGCCAAAAGGAGAGTTTATCATGAGTCTGGATATCGACCAGATTGCCTTGCATCAGCTTGTCAAACGCGATGAGCAAACGTTGGAGTTGGTGTTACGGGATTCGTTATTGGATGCCACCCCCGCCGTTGACGAGATGATGGCCGAGTTGCACCGCGTCTACAGTGCGAAAAACAAGGCCTACGGCGTGTTCGAGGAACAGAGCGAACTGGCCCAGGCACTGCGTGGCTGCCGTAAAGGGGAGGAGGATTTCCTCGGGTTTAGTCGCGCGGCTACCGCTCGGTTGCGTGATGAACTGGCGAAATATCCCTTTGCGGAGGGGGGCATCGTGCTGTTCTGCCAATACCGCTATCTGGCGGTTGAGTATCTGCTGGTGGCAGTGCTGAGCAGTTGCAGCAGCATGCGCGTCAATGAGCAGTTGGATATCAGCAGCACACACTACCTGGATATTCCCCACGCGGATATTGTGGCGCGTATCGATCTTACAGAATGGGAAACCAACCCGGAATCTCAACGTTATCTGACCTTCCTGAAAGGACGGGTAGGGCGCAAGGTTGCGGATTTCTTTATGGATTTCCTCGGTGCCAGCGCGGGGCTTGACACCAAAGCGCAGAATCGCGGCCTGTTGCAGGCGGTAGACGATTATTGTGCCGATGCGCAGTTGGATAAAAACGAGCGTCAGCAATACCGTCAGCAGGTATACAGCTATTGCAATGAGCAGTTGCAGGCAGGGGAAGAGATAGAGGTTGCTGCGTTGTCGCAGGAACTGGCGCCGTTGGGAGAGAAAACCTTCCATGCTTTTTCGCAAGAGCAGGGCTATGAATTGGAAGAGAGTTTCCCGGCGGATCGCAGCACGCTGCGCCAATTGACCAAGTTTGCTGGCAGTGGCGGTGGGTTGACGATCAACTTTGATGCCATGCTGCTGGGCGAGCGTATCTTCTGGGATCCGACAACCGACACACTTACCATTAAAGGAACGCCGCCGAATTTGCGCGATCAGCTACAGCGCCGTTTAAGCAGCGGTGATAAGTAAGTGGTGATAGGTTAGCGACCAGAAAACGAAAAACGCCGCATAAGCGGCGTTTTTCTTATCGACATTCTTGCTTGCTAGGAAAACGCGCGGCGTCCCACGGGTTTCCCTAAACGATTAAGCGCGAACGAAGTCGATGTGAGTCAGTTTTGGCTTGTAAGCGTGACGCTGAACAGCCTGAACTTTCACTTTTTCTTCTTTACCATCGACAACCAGGGTCAGAACTTCGCCGTAAAAACCTTCTTTAGCTTCCAGGTTTTTAACGCTGTCGTGATCCAGAGCGATAGATACCGGCGCTTCCGCACCACCGTAGATGATGGCTGGGAATTTGCTAGCTGCGCGCAGGCGGCGGCTCGCACCCTTACCCTGCTCTTTACGTACTTCAACATTAATCGTGATCATGATTTTCTCTACTTTAGAAAATACACCTGCTACAGGCGACCCAGCAACAGGTTAGGTTATTCGCAATGGAATGTATTATTCACAATGGAACAGAGTGGCTTTTGCATGACAAAAGCGGGCTGCATTCTAACGGAATATCCGCGTGGCGGCAAATGAAACCGTGTTACGCTGGCTAGCGCAATTCATTGGCGCGGCGAAAACGGCCTTCATAATCAAACAGTTTTTCTCTCACTTGCCAGAAGCCTTGCCGCTGTTTGCCTTGGCGTCGCGCCACCACAAAGTCCGGCGCACGCAGGGCGGTCTGCTGGCGCAAGATATCCTGTGCAGATTGCCATGTCAGCGCCAGCCCCGGCGCACGTTGGTGCACCCGTAAAAACAGTTGAGTAAATACGCGCCGTTGGGCAGGCGTATGCAGGCGAAAACGTTCGCTGACATCTGCGCCGTCTTCATCAACATAGGTAATTTTTAGCCATTCCCCTTTATCATCCTGTCCGGCTGTCATCTGCATGCCGCTACAGCGCAGCACCAGGGCATCTTTCAGTTTGAGTGCGGCTTTTAGCATGTCGTCAGGATCGACCATAATGTGATCGCATTGGTGGCAGCGGCGCGCAGCAATGTCGTTTTCGGCACCACATTCTGGGCATACTTTAAAGCGGAAACGGTAATCGCACTGCGCGCGAACACCGTTGTCATTTTCTTCATAGCCCTGGCAGCGGCGACCGTAGTGTTCGACGATATCCCCCTCCGCCGTGGTTTTTCCCCAAAACAGGTTGGCAAAACCACACTGTGGGCAAAGCACTTGTACTGGCTGGCTACCGCTGTGCGGTTTATGGCTGCCGACTTCCGGCATATACAAATCATGGGGATTCCCGGCGTAATCCAGAATCAGGCAATCGGTTTTTCCCGGCGACAGGCGCAGGCCGCGTCCGACTATCTGCTGATACAGGCTGACGGATTCCGTCGGGCGCAGAATGGCGATGACGTCCACGTGCGGCGCATCAAAGCCTGTCGTCAATACCGCCACATTGACCAGATAGTGCAATTGTTGCTGCTTAAAGGCAGCGATCAGCGCATCCCGTTCTACGGCGGGGGTTTCCCCGCTGATAAAAGCGGCTTTTCCCGAGGGCAACAGACCGTGGATTTCCCGTGCGTGCTCCACGGTCGCCGCAAAGATCATCACGCCTTTACGTTCGGTGCTGTAGCTGACTATCTGATTGACAATCTGGGGCGTTACGCGCTGCTGTCGTCGTAATTCACGGTTGAGTTCCGCTTCGCTGAACAGACCGTGGGGTTGCACGCTCAAACGGCTGAAATCATACTGCACCACTGGCATATCCAGACGCTGCGGCGGTACCAAAAAGCCGTGTTTGATCATGTAACGCAGCGGGAGTTCATAGATACAGTCGCGAAACAGGCACTGTTCATCACCACGAATCATGCCGTGATAGTGATACTGATAAATCCAGCCTTTGCCCAAACGATAAGGCGTTGCGGTAAGGCCGAGCAGGCGCAGTGCGGGGTTTTGCGCGCGCAGGTGCGTAATGATTTGCTGGTATTGGCTGTCGTCGTCATCGCTGATGCGGTGACATTCATCGATAATCAGTAGCGAGAACTGGGTAAAGGCGGGCAGGTTACGCGCCACGGATTGCACGCTGCCAAACACCACTTTACCTTCGCTGCGGCGCTGGTTAAGGCCGGCGGCAAAAATGTCGGCATCCAATCCCCAAGCGCAATATTTGGCGTGATTCTGTTCAACCAACTCTTTGACATGCGCCAGCACCAACACGCGCCCTCGCGCCAACCGCGCCAGTTCGGCAATCACCAGACTTTTTCCTGCGCCGGTAGGCAGTACGATCAGCGCAGGGTGTTGATATTGCCGAAAATAGGCCAGTGTGGCGGAAACCGCCTCCTGTTGATAGGGGCGTAAGGTGAACGCCATGGCTTAGTGTTGGCAGATCTTACTGGCCGCCGTGTTAAACCCCGCGTCCTGTGGGATAAACTTGCCTTTGTTTGCCAGAAAATCGACCAGCATGGTCGCGCTCATGTCGGCCGCAGAGCAGGTGTGAAAGCGTGCGTCGGCACCGAAACGCGCTTCAATGGCGGCAATCAGCCCCTCAGTGGTGTAGGATTCGGCAGAATCCAGCATCATATGCAGTACTTCATGACCGTGAATAGATGACATCGCGTGCTCCTGTAATAACCCTGAAAATAAAAGATGTATTTATTCTATATTTTTATGCGCCAGGGGCGAACCCTCGCCAGCGGTTAATGAGAAACAATCGCACATTTTGTGCGTATCCATGAGCACCGGTGGGGGAAAACGTCGGACATTCTAGGAGCAATCGTCATCACTCGCTATACTACGGCATGATTTTCCTTCCTTAACACTGACAGGCAGTTGATTTTCTCATGCGATTGGACAAATTTTTATCCCAGCAACTCGGGATTAGCCGTGCATTGGTAGCGCGGGAGCTGCGTGCGCAGCGCGTTACCGTTGATGGTGAAGTGGTTAAAAGCGGTGCATTTAAATTGTCACCTGAACATCAGGTGGCGTTCGATGGTAATGCGTTGGTGCAACAGAATGGCCCGCGCTACTTCATGCTTAACAAGCCGCAGGGGTACGTGTGTTCAACGGAAGATCCGGATCACCCGACCATTCTCTATTTTATCGATGAGCCGGTTGCGCACAAACTGCATGCTGCGGGTCGATTGGATATTGACACCACGGGGCTGGTATTACTGACCGACGATGGACAATGGTCTCACCGCATTACATCGCCCAAGCATCACTGTGAAAAAACCTATCTGGTCACGCTCGAACTGCCGCTGGCAGAGGATACGGCGCAGCAGTTTGAGCAGGGGGTACAACTGCACGGTGAAAAATCGCTGACCAAACCCGCACAACTGGAAAAGCTCGATGATCACCAGGTGCGATTAACCATTGGGGAAGGGCGCTACCACCAGGTCAAACGGATGTTTGCCGCCGTAGGGAACCGCGTGGTTGAGTTACACCGTGAGCGCATTGGTGCCATTGCGCTGGATGACACGCTTGAGCCGGGTGAGTATCGCGCACTGACGGAAGAAGAAGTCGCCAGCGTTATGCCGGGTTGAGCCGACTTGCACCATACTGAATTCAGTCTGCGTCATACGTTTGTCATCCACCTGATATAAACACGATGAGCCTCTGAACCGGCCATCAAGCTTATTGAAACCGTCACCGTGGTGGAAGCCTGCCGCTGCGGTGAATTTTTTTATTTTGCGGGCAAGACGCTGGGAGACATGCAGTGGGGAAAGCGCCATCACATCGTGGCTTGATTTTTATTCTTGGCTTGTTGTCGATGCTGACACCGTTTGCTATCGATATGTACCTGCCGGCGTTGCCGGTGATTGCCAAAGAGTTCGGCGTGGAGCCGGGCCAGGTGCAGATGACGTTAAGCGCCTACATCATGGGGTTCGCTATCGGCCAGTTATTCTACGGCCCGATGGCGGACAGCCTGGGACGTAAACCCGTGATACTGGGCGGTACGCTGGTCTTTATGCTGGCTGGTGTGGCGTGTGCGCTGGCGCAAACCATTGAACAGCTTACCGTGTTACGTATGCTGCACGGCTTGTCTGCGGCTGCGTCTGCGGTAGTGATTAATGCGCTGATGCGTGACACCTTCGCCAAAGATGAATTTTCGCGCATGATGTCATTTGTGATGCTGGTTATGACGGTCGCACCGCTGTTGGCGCCGATGTTGGGCGGTGTGTTGCTGCTGTGGTTTAGCTGGCATGCGATTTTCTGGACGCTGGCCGGGCTGTCTCTGATTGCCTCGGTACTGGTGATGCGCTTTGTCAAAGAGTCGTTGCCGGTAGAAAAACGCCAGCCGTTTCATTTTCGTACCACAGCCGGGAATTTCGCTTCGCTGTTTCGCCACAAGAAAGTGTTTAGCTACATGGTGGCAAGCGGGTTTTCGTTTTCTGGCATGTTCTCTTTTTTAAGCGCCGGCCCTTTTGTCTATATCGATCTCTACGGTGTATCTCCGCAACATTTTGGCTATTACTTTGCCCTAAACGTGGTTTTTTTGTTCCTGACTACCTACACCAATAGCCGTGTGGTGCGCCGCCTAGGGGCGAACCAGATGTTTCGCATCGGGCTACTGATACAGTTCGTTGTCGGTATCGCGCTGGTGGCTATCTACGCTTTGGACCTGGGCTTCTTGCCGTTGGTGTTGGGGGTGGCTATTTATGTCGGTTGTATTGCGATGGTGATGTCAAATGCCATGGCCGTGATACTGGATGATTTTCCGCATATGGCGGGCACCGCGTCCTCGCTGGCTGGCACACTACGCTTTGGTATGGGTGCACTGATCGGAAGCCTGCTGTCGCTGGTGAGTTTTACCAGCGCCTGGCCGATGATCGCCTCCATGTCACTCTGTTCCGCTGCTGCCTTTCTGCTTTACGCTTACGCAGCCCGTTCCCGCTGATATCGTCCCCTCTTTCCGTTTGCCGCAGTGATGCGGTAAACGGGCGTTTCTCGTTGCCGCCTTTCAACGTCGGGCTTCATTAGTTTGATCTTCCCTTTTTGTTCTCGGTCAAGTGTTATCGATGTCACATTGTCTTTTTTTGGAATGTTGTTCTATAAATGTAAAATGTATGATTTAAAAGTGAACAATGTAAACAAAAGGGGTTGAGATATTGCAGGGAAAGCGTTAAATATAGGGCGACCTATAAAAATCTTAAAATGTGATCAACGTGGCATTAATCAGTATTGCAATCATTTCCATTCGCTAAGAAGGGTGACTTATGGCCATTGCAACGCGGATTCTTGTAGAAATGCTCATTCAGCAGTGCCGCCCTGTCTGGACACTGAGAGTAAACGTTCTTTCTTTGACGCCGATGTCATTGCGTTTGTTCACCATCATCATACCTGAGGGAAAGTAACAGTGGACACTCTCCAACTTTCGGTCGTGCATCGTTTGCCGCAAAGTTATCGTTGGCTATCGGGTTTCGCCGGTATCAAGGTGGAACCGATTCCGCTGAACGGTATTCCTCTGCGGGGACGAGATGAAGACAATAACCTGATTGGTTTTAAATTATTAAGCCATGACGGTGAAATGGCCTGGGTTATTTTACGCCAGTTGAACCAGTCTCTGGCTGAAATTCAGATTGATTGCGCCGTGTTGGAATGGGACGGGGAACCCTGTCTATTTTTACACCGTGATGATGAAAGCACAGCGTTGTGTCGGCTTAAAAACGTGGGCGTTGCTATCGCCGAGCCCCTGAGCGCGCTCTATCCGTTTTAAACGCCATGCCTTTGCCACGACATGACGTGTGTGTATCTCACAGGGTGGCCATACGCAACAGTTCTTGTGTATAGGCGCTCTGCGGTGCGGAAAAAACCTGTTCACAACGCCCTTGCTCAACCACCTCGCCTTGACGCAGCACGATAACCTGATGGCACAACGCGCGCACCACCTGTAGGTCGTGGCTGATGAACAGATAAGCCAGATGGCGTTTTTGCTGTAAGTTTTTCAATAATGTCAGAATCTGCGCCTGCACGGTTCTGTCCAGTGACGAGGTGGGTTCGTCAAGGATAAGCAACGCCGGCTCAAGCACCAACGCTCTGGCGATAGCAATGCGTTGCCGCTGACCACCGGAGAACTCCGACGGGTAACGGTGACGAAATTCGGGATTAAGGCCGACCTCACCCATCACCTCAATAACCCGCAGTTCACGATCGGCGGCACTCATCTTCTGATGCACTTCCAGCCCTTCTTCGATAATTTGCAGCGCGGTGCGCCGTGGATTCAACGACGAATTGGGGTCCTGAAACACCACCTGAATCTGGCTACGCAGCGGTAACATTTGGCGGCGATTAAATTGATGCAGCGGTTGTTCATCAAATACGATGTTACCGCGTGAGGCGATGAGCCGTAACAATGCCAGCCCGGTGGTACTCTTTCCTGAACCGGATTCGCCCACCAGCCCCAGGCTTTCACCACGACGTAAGGTGAAATTCAACCCATTGACGACAGTTTTTTCTGCCACCGTCCGCCGCAATAATCCACGCTTGATGGGGAATGAAATCGAGAGCTTTTCTACGCGTAGCAGCGTCGGCGTATCCTCCGAAAGAGGCAGGGCGGAACCGGAGGGTTCGGCATCCAGCAACTGTCGGGTATAGCTGTGCTGCGGTGCGACAAACAGGTTGTGACAATGATTTTGTTCTACGCAGCGTCCGCCTTGCATCACGGCAACCTTATCTGCCAACTGCTTGACGATATTCAGGTTATGCGTGATGAACAGCAGGCTCATGCCCAGCTCCTGCTTAAGTTCACGCAACAGGGTGAGAATTTGGGCCTGCACGGTGACGTCCAGCGCGGTGGTTGGCTCATCGGCAATCAGCAAATCAGGCTGCATTAGCAGGGCCATCGCGATCATCACCCGCTGGCGTTCACCGCCCGACAGTTGATGAGGAAAGTCGTTCAGGCGCGTCTGTGCCTGCCGTATGCCAACACGATCCAAACAGCTAAGCACTTCACTGCGTGCAACGTCTCGCGTCATTGCGCGGTGCAATGTCAACACTTCTATCAGTTGCTTTTCAATGCTGTGCAGTGGGTTCAGTGACACCATCGGTTCCTGGAAGATCATGGCGATACGGTTGCCGCGCAGTTCGCGTAACCGTGATTCTGGCGCATGCAGCAGCGATTCGCCGTCAAACAGGATATCCCCTTGAGGATAGATAACCGGTGGAGAAGGCAGTAGACGCAGCACCGACAACGCTGTGACGCTCTTGCCCGAGCCGGATTCTCCCACCAGCGCCAGTGTTTCACCGCGTTCGACGTTGAAGGATACCGAATCCACCACCTGATGTACCTGCTCACCCTGGCGAAACGCGATGCTGAGATCCTGAATCTGTAACAGTGGGGTTGGGTTCATATCAATGTGCCTTGCTGGGATCAAAAGCGTCGCGCACCGCTTCGCCAATAAAAATCAGTAACGACAACAGGGTTGCCAACACCAAAAATACGGTAATACCGAGCCAGGGAGCCTGAAGATTGTTCTTGCCCTCCAGCAGCAGGGCACCCAGTGACGGCGAGCCGACCGGAAGTCCAAAGCCCAGAAAATCGAGCGATGTCAGGGTAGTGATTGAGCCGCACAAAATAAACGGCAGAAACGTTAACGTTGCGACCATGGCGTTAGGCAGCATACTGCGCATCATGATCACCCGATCGTTGACGCCCATGGCCTGCGCCGCGCGAATGTAGTCGAAATTACGGGTGCGCAGGAATTCGGCGCGCACCACGCCCACCAAGCCCATCCAGCCAAACAGGATTGTGATGCCCAGCAGCCACCAGAAGTCGGGCTGGATAACGCTGGACAGCAGAATAATCAGGAACAGCGTTGGCATGCCCGACCAAACTTCGATGAAGCGTTGCCCCCATAAATCGAGCCTGCCACCGTAGTAGCCTTGCGTTGCGCCAACCACAATGCCAATCAGGCTGGAGAGCAGGGTCAGTGAAAGCCCAAACAACAGGGAAATGCGAAAGCCGTACAGCACTTGCGCTACCACATCTTTCCCCTGACTGTCAGTGCCGAGCCAATTCTGACCGGAAGGCGGGGAGGGGAATGACTGGGTGGTGGCGTAATTAATGGTATCGTAGCGATAACGGATCGGCGGCCAGATACTCCAGCCGTGTTGCGCGATGCGTGCCGCCACGTAGGGATCGCGAAAATCTGTGGTGGTAGCAAACTGCCCACCGAAGGTGGTTTCCGGGTAATTCACCAGCAGCGGCGCATAGAAGCGGTTGTCGTAGCGTACCAGTAACGGTTTGTCATTGGCCAGCAGTTCGGCGAACAGGCTGAGGATAAACAGCGCCAGAAAGATCCACAGTGACCAGTAGCCACGACGATTGGCGCGGAAACGGGCCCAGCGCGCCAGATTTATTGGGCTGATTCGGCTCATTGGCGCCCCTCAAAATCAATACGCGGATCGACCAGCGTATAGGTCATGTCGCTGACAATATTCAGCAGCAGACCAATCAATGTGAAAATGTAGAGCGTGCCAAACATCACTGGGTAGTCGCGTTGCAGCGTGGCATCATAACCCAACAGTCCCAGCCCGTTGAGTGAGAACATCACTTCAATCAGCAGCGAACCGGTGAAGAACATGCTGATAAAGGTGGCGGGGAACCCGGCAATGACCAGCAGCATGGCATTGCGGAAGACATGGCGGTACAGAATGCTGTTTTCGTCCAGCCCCTTTGCCCGGGCGGTAACCACATATTGCTTGCGGATCTCGTCCATAAACGAGTTTTTGGTCAGCATGGTCAGCGTTGCAAAGCCGCCAATCACCGTTGCCAGCACGGGCAAAATGATGTGCCACAGGTAATCGGTGATTTTGCTGTACCAGGGTAGGGTGTCGAAGTTACTCGATACCAGCCCGCGCAGCGGGAACCAGTCGAGATAACTGCCTCCGGCAAACAGCACAATCAACAAGATGGCAAACAAGAATGCCGGGATAGCGTAGCCGACGATAATCAGCGTACTGCTCCAGGTATCAAACGGCGTACCGCTCTTGACCGCTTTTTTGATGCCAAGTGGGATTGAAACCAGATAAATGATCAACGTGCTCCATAATCCCAGCGTGATAGAAACCGGCATACTCTGTTTAATCAGTTCCATCACCGAGGAGCCGCGAAACAGGCTATCGCCAAAATCCAATCGGGCATAGTTCCACAGCAGCGTGAAATAGCGCTCATGAATCGGCTTATCAAACCCGTAGCGTTTGGTGATTTCCGCAATCACCTCTGGGTCCAGCCCGCGAGCGCCACGGTAGGCATTTTCCACGGTCAGTGTGCCACCGCCGCTGCGCGCCATCGCCCGATCCATTCCGCCACCGGCACCAAACCCGCTGCTCTGACCCATCTCGATGGCGGCAATGGCCTGATCAACCGGGCCACCTGGGGCTATCTGCACAATAAAAAAGTTAATGGTAATAATGGCCCACAGCGTGGGGATCACCAGCAAAAGTCGGCGTAGTAAATAGGTTCCCACCATGGCTCCTTAACGGCGTTCGGGCGGCAATGACTGCGCCCGCTGTGCATCGTACCACCAGCTATCCAGTCCTAACGTATAGGCCGGGCGGGTTGCTGGCATGGCGAATTTATCCCAGTAAGCGTAGCGATCGTGATTGGAATACCACATGGGGATCATAAATTGATTCCAGGTCACGACCCGATCCAGCGCGCGGCCAAGGGCCAGCAATTCTGCCTTATCGCCCTGATGCGCATCAATTTGCTCAATAAGTGCATCAATGGCCGGATCGCTCACGCCCGCCGTGTTATAGGTTGAATCTAGGTATTTGGTATGCCAGCCAAATTTGAGGTTGCCATCCGGGTAGATTCTTGCCGGATAAGGGCGAGCGGTCATATCAAAATCGCGGGCGCGTAGACGATTGGTGAACTGCGCGCTGTCAATCAGACGCAATTTCATATCGATGCCCAACCGCTTGAGATTTTGCTGAAACGGCAGGACGTACTGCACGTTGGCTGCGCTGGGGAGCAATAATTCGAAGGTAAAAGGCTTCCCTGTTTTTCGGTTGACCAACGTCTGGTTCTTCAATTCCCAGCCAGCGTCCTCAAACAACTGCAAAGCTTGTTGCCAATGCATGCGGTCGTAACCGCTGCCATCACTTTCTGGCGGTTGAAAGCTGGGGCCAAAGACTTCCGGTGGTATTTTGTCTCTGAGCGGTTCCAGCCATTTCAATTCCTCTGGGCTGGGTGTGCCTTGTGCAGCATATTCTGTGTTTTGGAACAGGCTGTTAACGCGCTGATAGGCGTTATAATAGAACGCCTTGTTCATCCAGTTAAAATCAAAATTAAGCCCTATGGCCTGCCGGATGCGGCGATCCTGAAACAGTGGGCGTTCACTATTAAACACCAACCAGCGGGTATCCTGTGCCGCTTGATTCGCCTGATCGCGTTTGACGATATAGCCCCGTGCGAAGTTTCCACCCTCATACTGCGTCGCCCAATGCTTGGGTGAGCCTTCAACGCGCAAATCGAACGCACCCGCTTTGAATGCTTCCAGCGCGACACTGTCGTCCAGATAGTAGTCGTAACGGATTTGGTCGAAATTATTCAAACCGCGATTTACCGGTAGATCGGCACCCCAGTAATCTTTTACCCGTTGGTAGGTCACATATTGGCCGGTGCGGTAGGCGGTGATGCGATAGGGCCCACTGGCCGGCGGGGGAGAGGAAAGCGGATCGGCAAGGCTGTGGTTTTTCCAGAAACTCTCTGGCATAACGGGCAATGTGAGCAGCCCCAGCAGACGTTCTTTATCCGGCTCAGGCATTTCCAGCCGCACGGTGCGCAGCCCGATAGCGGTCACCGTAGCGCCCTTGTACACCGCGCGGAATTGCGGAACCCCTTGCGTCATAAACATAGTGAAAGTGAAGGCCACGTCAGAGGCTAAAATTGGTGTGCCGTCATGAAACGTGGCTTTGGGGTTCAGTTCCACTTCCATCCAACGAAAATCAGCAGAATGACGCGAGTGCAGTGCAATCAGCGGGTAAAAGCTACCCGGCTCATCATCGGATGAGGTAAACAACGTATCGTACAGGCGTTCGGTACGCTCAGCCGCCACGCCGCGTAACGCGAAACGGTTGAAATTATCATAAGTTCCCAACGCGCTGAGCGTGATGCTCCCCCCTTTGGGTGCGTCAGGGTTAACGTAACCAAAATGCGTGAATCCCTCGGGGTATTTAGGCTCTCCCAACAAGGCGAACGAGCTGTTCTGTTGGACGGTGTCGGCAAAGGCTCCCCAACAAAGAGAACCGAGCAAAGCCAGAGTGGCCACACGTTTTAGCATTGCGCTGTGTTTCTCCTGCAAATCAGTGCAATTATCTTGCATCAGACCAAAGTTGCGGTGATTTTCATTTGGATCACTTGAATATAGGCCAAACCGATATCACCGCCTATGGGTAATAGGTTAGCCTATCCCTTTTTATCATGAAAATTACGCGTAACCTACTTTATATCAGAGAGTTGAACAGCTTTTCATCAAGCGAGGCGTTCGGCCTGGAACGTGGAGTCTGGTGCATGCACATCATGGCAAAAAAAAACGCCGCTGATTAAGCGGCGCTCTCTTTCGTTTCGTTTTGCACATCAAGGGAAATGTGACTAACAGGTCATATCGTTAGCTGGTGGCGCCTTTGCTGAAAATACGGCGGCCTTCCTGATAACGTTTGTTCCAGTAGTCATCGTCCATGCTGGAAATCATCACACCCGCACGGGTGGAGGCATGAACGAACTGATTATTGCCGATATAGATACCAACGTGACGACCTGTGGAACCTGCACGGAACAGCACTAAATCGCCGGGGCGAAGTTTGCCGCGTTGTACTTGAGTGCCGGTTTCCTGCTGTTCATAGGTTGAGCGCGGAAGTTCCATGCCAAACTGTTCGCGGAAAGTGCGTTGAACAAAGGCTGAACAATCAATACCTTTGCGACTGTCACCGCCCAAACGGTAACGGACACCTTTCCAACTGGCATATTGATCCATCAGTTTGGATTTGACGTCCAGGTTACGCACCATGGCTTCAAATTCGTCCTGAGAGGCCTGCAATAAAAGACTGTCTTTATCATTTATTGCAGAACGATCAGTTTGTGCTTGATGAGATCCTGTATTTGTACAAGCAGATAGCGCAAGTGCCATCGCCAACGCGGGAATTGCCCGCCAGATATATCTCAGGCTCGGTTGAGATTTGACCATTATCGTTATGTTCCCTTGATTTCCTTAACGACCACCATCGTCATGTATGCAACTACGCCATATATAAACGCCGAAACGAAACGAGAGTCAGACTAAAACAGAGTTTCACCTGGACCAACCACTTGAGGACGAAACTGTGTGGAATCGCACATAATTTCTTCCATTCCGAGGATAACCGCGTTCGGTAAAACTCAAACTTTACCGAGACTACCCTAACGCTCCGGCGATTGCGAGCCTTTTTATGGAAATTCTTTATAAGAATTAATGATGTAATAAATCGTGAATTTGCGGATAAGATTTGTCCTAAAAAATGCGAGTAGCCATAACGCAAACAGATGACATCCTAATGACAGCCCGGCACCCAGGCGCTTCGGGCCAGAATGCCGGTGTGGTTGGGACAAAAAGGGGCTTTTAGCGGCGGTAGCGCGCCGGTAATGAACGATGCAAAAAATTAATCATTGCGTCGCTGGCCGGTGATATCAGCCACCAGCTTAGTGCCACTAAAACCACAGACAGGGAACCCACCGCAATGTCGGTAAACCAGTGGGCTCCGATCATGACGCGCGGTGTGGTGAAAACCACCACGATGGCCAATGAGACCAAAAATGAACGGCGTGGGAAATAGCGCAGCATAAAGGCGGCGTAAATCATCAGCATCATGCCATGATCGCCAGGGAAGCTGTCGCGCGAGGCATCTTTAGTTGGCCAGCCAACCAGTTCACCTACGCGATTGATATCACTGAAGTAGTAGGTTGGGCTGGCGTGCTGTACTGGCAGCAAGTGGCCCAACTGATTCAACACCACGGCGGTAATCAGCATAACCACACCCACAATCAGCAAACGCTGGCGTTCAGTGCTATCCCCGCGCCGATAATGGTAAAGATAGAGCAACCCCATCGCCAGCAGCGCACAGGCATCGAAAGCGCGGTTGTTGGTGATGGCGACCGTGTACAGCAACAATGAACTGGTTGCCAGATGCTGGTTAAAGTAAAAGAAGATGGCGCTGTCGAGGGTAAACCAGAATCCGTGATTAGCAGGAAGATACCAAGAAAAGAACAGCGCCACACCTGCTGCATTGAGCAGTAGAATGGCGAAAAGCTGACGTTGTGACATGCAACAAACTCAAAATATTAAGAAAAAAACACTTTAATCCTATTCCTGCAAACTTAAACGAAAGCTCAACAGCTGGCTTTGAAACTGATTCCACGGGGCCGCTGCGGTATGAATTAGCTCAATCCGACTGTCGAGCGGGGGGAACGGTTTGGTTTCAATATGCAGGTCTGCGCCTTGCCGATTGATTATCAATGTACCTTCGGGAATGCGTAGCACACCTTTAATGCGATCGACTGGCGTCAACCGAACCCAATCCAAGAGTGCGATCGTGGAAAACTGGGTATCAGGCGAGAAAATCCAGCCGCAGGAAAAATAGCCTTGCCCTTCATTGAGTGCACGACGCCAGGCTTCGCCGCCGGGCAGACGCAATGCGGCCAATCCGCGTTCTGAAGCATGGGAATGATGATGTACACCATCAGGGAGTTCGCGCGTATTGCGGCGCGGTTCATCGAGCAGTGATACATCGATTTCACCCTGTGCGGCGCTAACGATAGGGCGGTCGCCCGCTTCGGCCTGCTGCCAACGCGCTAGCGCGGCGATGTCGTCTGCGCTGTAGGTATCCTGCTTATTGGCAACGATAATGTCTGCCGCGGCTAACTGGTCGCGGAAGTTTTCGTTTTCACGATAACGCGCGTCCTGTAACTGCCGTGCATCCAACAGGCAAAGGGAAGCCTGCAAACTGAGCCAGGGTTGATAGCTTTCAGCGGTGAGCAACGAAAGAATCTGCTTTGGGTGGCCTAAACCGGTCGGCTCGATCAGTAAGCGGTGCGGTTTTTTTTGTTGCAGCAGCATATTCAGGCCAATCTGCATTGGCAGACCGTTCACGCAGCACATGCAACCGCCGGGGATCTCTTTCAATACCGCGCCGCTGTCAGACAATAACGCGCCATCGATGCCAATTTCACCAAATTCATTGACCAGTACCGCCCACACTTCATCGTCGGGTTTTTGTGCCAGCAGGTGGCGAATGGTGGTGGTTTTGCCGCTGCCAAGAAAGCCAGTAATCAGGTTTACTTTGGTCAACACATCAGACTCCGAAAATACGCGAGAACGGGGGAGGTGAGAGGCGCGCCAGTCAATGACCGGCGCGAGAGAGACTTAGTCGGCGCGGCCCATGTAGCGACGCTCGGCGATATGAATACGAATGTTTTCACCCGCGCTCAGGTATTCTGGCACCTGAACCACCAGTCCGGTGCTCATGGTCGCGGGTTTGTTGCGGGCGCTGGCTGAAGCCCCTTTGATACCCGGTGCGGTCTCGACAATTTCCAAATCCACCGTTTGTGGCAGTTCCAGCGCCAGAATTTGTCCATCCCAGGTCAGCACCTGAATGCCCGGCATCCCGCCTTCCGGTATAAACAGCAGTTCGTCTTCAATTTGCTCTTTTTTGAAGATGTACGGCGTGTAATCTTCGTCATCCATAAAGACGTACTCATCACCGTCCACATAAGAGAAGGTGACAAAACGGCGTGTCAGGGTGATGGTATCGAGAATGTCGTCACCCTTGAAACGTTCTTCAACCTTCAGGCCGGTACGTACATCGGAGAAACGCATTTTGTACAACGTGCTGGCACCGCGAGCGCTGGGGCTTTGGATGTCGACATCCTTTACCAACAGCAGCTTGCCACCGTAATTGATCACCATGCCACGTTTGATTTCGTTCGCTCTTGCCATGAAAAAACCCTGTAATAAAGAAAAAGACATTTTTGTGGCGACACGTTACTCGCGCCGCTGAATTCAGGCAAGCGGCATTTTATCATCCGCTCGCGCATTCATTGCTGTCGTTCTATTTTATCGCAGGTCGGTCAGGCGTAAACAGGCAGAGCACCCACTAGCGTAAGCAGATGCGCCGCGATGTTAATGGCGCCAAACGCCAGAACGATAACCACCAGCCACATTCCACCCGGTGCGCGATAGGTCGTGTCAGTAGGGGCAAAGCGCTTACGTGCGGCCATTACCATACAGGCAGGAATGATCACTGCCCATAACGTTGCCGCCAGCCCCGCGAAACCGATGGCATGCAGAAAGCCATCCGGATACCACAAGGCGGCAAGTGTTGGCGGAATAAAGGTAATGCTGGCGGCCTGTGTGCGGCCTCGTGGTGTATCTGCCAGAGAAAACGAGTCGTGAATATAATCAAACAGGCCTAAAGACACGCCGAGGAAAGAACTGGCCAGCGCCATATAAGAAAAGGCGTTTAACAGAGGAATCAGATAAGCACTTTGCGCAGCGCTGCCCATGTGCTGAAGCAAATTGCCGATGTTGCCGCCCTCGGCGACCACGGCTTTAAATCCCTCACGTGGAATGTTGCCCTGAATCACATACTGCCACAGTAAATAGATCGCCAGTGAAAGTAAGGTGCCATATAACAGGCTGCGTGCCACCGTGCGGCCATCTTTGTGATAGTACTTGACCAAGCCGGGCACGTTGCCATGATAGCCGAAAGAGGCTAATAGATAGGGCAATGCCGCCAGCGCATAGGGAAAATAGGGCGCATCAGCAGGGGCGCTCATCAGCAGGCGTGGGTGGTTGACTTGAGTGAGCAGGTCGCTCACTGCCAACACAAAGGTGATTACCATGCCACCAATCAGCAGGGTGCTCAGTCGGTCTACGGCGCGCGTGGAGAGCCAGACAATAAAGGCGACCAGCAGAGAGAATATTAACCCTGATGTGGCATGCCCTACGGGAAAAATCTCTGCCAACGTATGGGTGATGATGGAACCGCCCGCAGAAATGTAGGCATAGGTCAGGATATAGAGCACAAAGGCCACGGACAGACCGTTCAGGGTATTCCAGTGTTTTCCCAGCAGATCTTTCACCATGGTGTGGAAACTGGAACCGACGGGGTAGTGCAGGTTGGTTTCCAGGATCATCAGGCCGGAGGCAAACATACAAAACCAGGTGGCGATCAGCAAGAGCACGGAGCCGCTAAACCAGACTCCGGCGGTAACAATGGGAATGGAAAACATGCCTGCACCCACGGCAGTGCCAGC